>JAFEBC010000616.1 GCA_018266095.1 Deltaproteobacteria bacterium | reverse complement strand
CGAGGCCGGCCCGAGCTGCAGGACCAGCTTGTCGAGCGAGACGTCGCCCTTGGCCATGTCGCCGGAGACGTCGG
Source organism: Deltaproteobacteria bacterium (assembly GCA_018266095.1). Lineage (GTDB taxonomy): Bacteria > Myxococcota > Myxococcia > Myxococcales > 40CM-4-68-19 > CAIWCD01. Next base: position 7,818 of record JAFEBC010000616.1, on the reverse strand, counting down.
CGTCGAGCACGACATCGAGCGGCTTCCCGTCGTGCGCGGCCGCGAACACGAGCCCCAGGAAGCGGATCTGGCCCTTGACCTTCGTCGGCCCGTCGCCATCGGGCACGGCCGCGCCGAGCTGTGCATCGAAGTCCGCGTCGAAGCGCCCCGCCTGCAGGCCCACGCTCGCGGGCACGAAGGGCGCGAGCGGCGCGAGATCGATCGGCTCCACCTTGAGCGCCGCGTGCTCGGCCACCGGGATGAGCGACTTGGGCAGCGGCTCGCTCGACACCTCGAAGCGGAAGTTCTTCTGCTCGGCCAGCACCGCGGCCGAGAGCGTAGCCACCAGCGGCTTGCCCGCGCGCAGATCGTGGATCGACAGGCCGAGGTGCGAGATGGCCAGCGCCTTGGTGCCCGCCGTCTTCTTGTCGAGGAAGGCCACGTGCCCCTCGCGCAGCGCGACCTCGTCGATGCGCACGAAGCTCAGATCGGCCGGGCCCGCGCTCTCTGCCTCCGGCCTCTTCGGCTCCTTGGCGGCCTTCTCGGCCAGCGCGTCGGTCAGGTGCTCGAGGTTGGTCTTGCCGTCGGGGAAGCGGACCACCGAGACCTGCAGCCCGCTCACCTCCGCGAGCTGCACCTCGACGTCCTTGCCCCCCGACGTGAGCGCGCGCAGGAGCGCGGCCTTCACCTCGATGCGCGCGATCTGCACCAGATCGTCCGCCTCGCCCGCGCCCGGCCCGATGCGCACGCCCTCGATGCGCACCGCGAGCCCGCTGAAGAGCTTGACGGCCACGGACCCGACCTCGACCGGCCGGCCGATGGTCTGACCGAACGCCGCGGCCTGCTCGCGCGCGGTCTTGGTGAGGAAGGAGTCGAGCCAGAACAGTCCGCCCGCGATCACGAGCGCGATCACGAGCACGACGCCGAGCAGGATCTTGGGCCAGCGGCTCTTCTTGTTGTCCATGGGTGCGGAGGGTAGGCAGATCGGCCGCGAATGCAAGGCGATGAACAAACTTCCGCGCGCGCAGGTCCAAGGTTGACGATCGTTCCCAGCCGCGCATCACGCTAGAGTGAGCCCCTTCATGCGGACCCACACCGTCACGTCCCTCGCCGTCGTCACCCTCGCCGCCGCGCTCGCGGGCGGCTGTCACAAGACCAAGTCGCCCGTGCCCGAGCTCGACTGCGACGGCGTGGTCGCCGACTGGCCGCAGCTCGCGCTCAACCCCGCGCACACCGGCCTGTCCTGCGCGGTCGGACAGCCGCTCAAGCAGGTCGACTCCATCCTCGCCATCGACGAGAACATCGAGGAGGAGAAGCGCGAGATGCAGGGCGAGGTGCTGGTGCACTACCAGCAGGCGCTCATCTCCGGGACCGACATCTACGTCGAGCACAAGTCGGGCAGCTACGTGTCGTGCACGCCGCCGGGCTCGGGCGCGGAGGGCTGCGGCCCGCAGGCGTGGGGCTGGCAGCAGTGGGGCGAGCGCAAGCTGCACTGGGAGGGCGCGCAGCTCGTGCTCGATTGGGAGTACGTGAGCGACTGGGTGCCGCCGCCGAACGGCCCGCAGCTCGGTGGCTGGGAGCCGGTGTTCCACGCGGCGGTGCACGGCGACACGCTCTTCGTGCCCGGCAAGAACGGCAGCGTGCACCTCGTCGACCGCCACACGGGCACGCTCGTGCGCAAGCTCGACCCGTACGGCTCCTCGGCGGAGAGCGGCCAGGACGCGTACCTCACCGGCCCCATCACCATCGACAACGACGGCCGCGCGCTGTGGTCGGTGCTCATCGCCAACTCGGACGATCCCTGGGAGGTGAGCTCCCTCTCGGCCGCCGGCTACCTCGTGCGCGGCTCTGTCGACGGCAACGTCGAGATCCGCCCCTACGGAAACCTCATCCCGCAGGCGCCGCTGCCCACGGACACGTGCGAGTCGAGCTTCCCCAACTCGGCGGTGAAGCCCTTCCCGCCCATCGGCACCAACGGCGCCTTCCTCACCGCGCCGCGCATCACCTGCGGCGGACAGCGCGCGCCCATCAACTTCAGCCCCGCGGTCGCGCTCGACGGCACCATCTACGTCGCCACCCGCGCGCACCGCTCCGACCGCACCGGCTTCGTCGCCGCGCTCAACCCCGATCTGACCCTGCGCTGGGCCACCTCGCTGCGCGCCATCTTCAGGGACGGCTGCGGCGCTTTCGTCCCCTACGGCACCGACGACGCGAACTGCCGCGAGGGCGCCGCGGCGGGCGTGGATCCGGCGACCAACACGCCGCCCAGCGGACGCCTGCTCGACGACTCGACCTCCACGCCCGTCGTGCTCCCGGACGGCTCGGTGCTGTTCGGCGTGTACACGCAGTACAACGGCTTCCGCGGCCACCTCGTGAAGCTCAGCGCCGCCGGCAAGGTGCTCGCCAGCTACGACTTCGGCTGGGACATCACGCCCTCGGTGTTCCCGCACGATGGCACGTACTCGGTGGTGCTCAAGGACAACCACTACGCCAACAGCGCCGGCCCCTACGCCATCACGCAGCTCAGCGCCGACCTGGTGCCGGAGTGGTCGTACGTGAACGACAACCCGAACGAGTGCACGCGCCTGCCCGACAACCAACTCCAGTGCAGCCCGACGCACCCGAACGGCTTCGAGTGGTGCGTGAACTCGGTGGCCATCGATCGCAACGGCGTGGTGTACGCGAACTCCGAGGACGGGAATCTGTACGCGATCAACCCGGGCGGGACGCTGAAGGAGCGCGTGTTCCTGAACCTGTCGATCGGGGCCGCGTACACGCCGCTGGCGCTGGACGCGAGCGGGCGCGTGTACACGCAGAACGACGGGAAGCTGTTTGTGGTGGGGAACTAGCGCCCCGCCCGTCGCGCCCCCGCCAACTGCCCGCACGCGCCGCCCACCGTCTGCCCGTGCGGCAGCCGCAGCATCGTCCGCAGGCCGCCGTCCAAGAGGCGCTTCTGGAACGCGCGGCACCGCTCGGCCGCGGGCGCGTGCTGCGACGCATCCGGCCCTGGGTTGAGCGGGATCAGGTTCACGCGCACGTCGAGCCCCCGCGCGAACTCCAGCAGCCGATCCGCGTCCGCGTCCGCGTCGTTGTGACCTGCGATGAGCGTCCACTGCAGCAGCACCGGCCGCGGCGCGCGCGCCAGGGCCTCGCGCAGCGTCTCGACGCTCCACTTCTTGGCCACGGGCAAGAGCGCCTTGCGCACCGCGGGCTCGAGCGCGTGCAGGCTGAGCGCGAGGTTGGCCTTGGTGCGCGCGTAGAGCTCGGGAAGCTTGGGCACGATGCCCACCGTGCTCACCGTGATGCGGCGCTCGGGGATGGCGAGGCCGTGGTGCTCCTTGAGCACGTCGATGGCGAGCAGCACCTCGTCCAGATTGTCGAGCGGCTCGCCCATGCCCATGAAGACGACATTTTGCGGCGCGGGCAGCCCCTGCGACGCGGCGGCGCGGCGCGCGAGCACGACCTGCGCGACGATCTCGTGCGCCTGCAAGTTGCGCTTCAAGCCCGTGCGGCCCGTCTCGCAGAACGTGCACCCGCGCGCGCAGCCGACCTGCGACGAGACGCAGATGGTGAGCCGCTCGCGCACGCGCTGCTCGGACTGGCCCTGGTGGATGAGCACGGTCTCGATGATGGCGCCGTCGTCGAGCGCGACTGCGAAGCGGACGGTGCCGTCGGGATCGACCACGGCCTCGAACGCGGGCAGCGCGCGGGCGAAGTGTGCGTGCGCGGCCGCGAGCAGCTTCTTGGCGGGGGTGGCGTCGCCGGGCTTGGGGGCGCGATCGGCAGACTCGTTGAGCAACGTGCGCGCGAGGACCTTGGCGGCCTCACGCGTGGCGCCTTGGGTCACCGCCCAGAGTTCGAGCGCGGCCTGCGTCTGGCCGAGGACGTGCGGCGCCGCTGCTCGCTCGGCGGCCCCTGGCGCGTTGTGCTCATGTGCAGCAGTGGTCACGACAGCTCTCGCAGCGCCCGGCTCTCGCTCCACGTCGGAACGTCCGTCGGGCGGCGCTCCCAATAGTTCACCACCAGCGTCACGCGCAACCGTCCGCGCGGCCCCGGCAGCGGCCGCGTGGGCGTGCGGCCCTGCGCGTCCAGCACGCCGTGAAAGAGGTTCCCCGCGAACGTCGCGTAGCGGTTCCGCTGCGGCACCACCGTCTCGAGCCGCGTCGGCTGCTCGGGCATCGGCCGCCCGCGCGCGCTCGGCGTCTGATCGGTGATCGCGAGCTGCCCGCCGCGCACGTGGTTGAAGAAGAACACGCTGGAGAGCCGCGGGTGCTTGAACGACCTCGCCGCCTTCACGTCCTCGTCGAAGTGAAATCCCACCGGCACGCGCGTGGTGTAGCTGCGCCCGATCCACCACTCCGCGCCCACCGCCTCCCGCGGCGCCGTCTCGTCCCACAGCGCGCGCACCAGCTCTTCCACTGCGTGCGACGGCTGCGCCCCGCGCGGAAGCCAGAACGTCTTCCAGTAGCTCTGCTCCACGTTCGCCGTGCCCAAGCGCGCGATCGCCCGCCGCGCCCGCGCCACCAGCGCCGGATCGGCGATCCGATCACGCACCCGGACCAAGGGCCCGCTGACATTTTCCGCGCGCGTCAAGTGTGATCGCGCTTGTGATCGATCGGTGCGCTGTGGCACTTCAAGCTCCGTGACGAATCCCGCATCCACCGATTGGTCGATCGAGAAGGCCCTCCAGCTCTACAACATCCCTGGCTGGGGCGCCGGGTACTTCAACGTGAACGACAAGGGTCATCTGATCGTGCACCCGCACGGCCAGCCGGGCCCGCAGATCGACTTGATGGACGTGGTCGACGACATCAAGGAGCGCAAGCTCGGCTTCCCGTGCATCGTGCGCTTCCAGGACGTGCTGCGCGCGCGCGTGAAGCAGCTCAACGAGAGCTTCCGCGCGGCCGTGGCGCAGCACAACTTCAAGGGCCAGTACTACGGCGTGTATCCGGTGAAGGTGAACCAGATGCGCGAGGTGGTCGAGGAGATCGTCGACGCCGGCACGCCGTACAACATGGGCCTCGAGGCGGGCAGCAAGGGCGAGCTCTTGATCGTTCTCGCGCTCAACACCAACCCGGAAGCGATCACCATCTGCAACGGCTACAAGGACGAGGAGTACCTGCGCCTCGCGCTCCTGGGCCGCAAGCTCGGCCGCAAGGTGATCGTCGTGATCGAGAAGCTGTCCGAGCTTCCGCACCTCATCCGCCTGTCCGAGGAGCTGAACGTCACGCCGCTCATCGGCCTGCGCAGCAAGCTGTCCACCAAGGGCACCGGCAAGTGGGAGTCGTCGAGCGGTGACTTCGCCAAGTTCGGCCTCACCACGCCGGAGCTGATCAAGGCCGTCGAGATCCTGCGCGCCAAAAATCTAATGGGCCAGGCCAAGCTGTTCCACTTCCACGTGGGCAGCCAGCTCACCGACATCCGTACGGTGAAGGACGTCGTGAACGAGGGGGCGCGCTTCTACGCCAAGCTGCGCAAGATGGGCCTCGGCCTCGAGTACTTCGACGTCGGCGGCGGCCTGGGCGTCGACTACGTGGGCGCGCGCTCCAGCAAGTACGTGTCGAGCCTCAACTACACGCTCGATGAGTACGCGGCCGACATCATCTACACGCTGCAGCAGATCTGCACGAACGAGGGCGTCCCCGAGCCGCACGTCGTCAGCGAGTCGGGCCGCGCCATCACCGCGCACCACTCGTGCCTCTTGATGAACGTGTTCGGCCACATCGAGTTCGGCGAGAACGGCGACCACGCGGCCGTCGATGCCGCTGCGCCCAAGGCCGACGGGAACAGCTCGGTGCCGCCGCCGCCCGCGGGCCAGAGCGACGCGCCCATCGTGCGCGAGATGAAGGAGATCGTGGCGGGCCTGAACGCCAAGAACTCGGGCGAGACCTACCACGACGCCGTCGACAAGAAGGAGCAGGCGCTGACGATGTTCAAGCTCGGCATCCTCGGCCTGGAGGAGCGCGCGAACGTCGAGCAGCTCTTCTGGCGCCTGTGCCGCAAGCTCGTGGACATGAACCGCAAGCGCAAGCGCGTGCCCGAGCAGACGCGCGAATTGGGCGACAAGCTGGCCGATCAGTACATGGCGAACTTCTCGCTGTTCCAGAGCGCGCCGGACCACTGGGCCATCGATCAGCTGTTCCCCATCGCGCCGCTGCACCGGCTCGACGAGCAGCCCACGCGCGACTCGACCATCGTCGACATCACGTGTGATTCGGACGGCAAGATCGACACGTTCATCGAGCACGAATCAGTGGACGAGACCATCGCGCTGCACGCGCTGCGTCCGAACGAGCCGTACTACCTGGGCATGTTCATGACTGGCGCGTACCAGGACATCATGGGCGACATGCACAACTTGTTCGGCCGGGTGAACGAGGTGCACGTCTTCGTCGACGACGACGATCCCGAGGACTACTACATCGAGGAGGTCATCCCCGGCGACACGGTGGAGCGCGTCTTGGCGCGCGTGCAGTACGAGCCCTCCGACCTCGCGCGGCGCGTGAAGACGGCCATCGAGCAGAAGATCCGCGAGGGCGCCGTGAAGCCGAAGGAAGGCGTGTCGCTCACGGACTTCTACGAGCAGGCGATGCGCGGGTACACGTACCTGGGCTCGCCGTAGCGGCGCGAGCGGAGCGCGCGGGATCGGCTGCGCGCGGCAAACTCTAGAGCGGCTCGGGCGGCGGCTGGCCTTCAGCGAGGGCCAGCAGGGCACGCGTGAGCGTCGAGTAGTCGCCTGGAGGCGCGCCGCGCAACAGCAGCGCGAGCGTCCAGCGGGCCGTGGCCACCGAGCTGTCGTGATCGCCCTCGAGGCGCAAGAGGTCGGCCTCGTTGGCCAAGAGCTCGCCCAGCGCTCGGATGAGCTCCGGGTGCGTCAGCTCGCCGGGCACCTGGATCGGATCCGAGAGCTGCATGCTGCGGCGCGTGAGGCCCAGGAGCGGATAGCCGGACGACAGCTCACGGGCGGCGTCGGCGTAGCGCCGCTCGTCCTTCATCGAGCGCACGCGATCGAGGAGCATCGACGCCTCCTCGACGGTCTGCAGCAATCTCGCCCGGTCTGCCATCGCGCAAAAGTGTGTTCACAATTGCAGGAGCTTGGCAAACGTTTCGCGCGCGGCGGACAGGTAGTTCCACCCGCTCGCGAGCCCTAGCGCAGGCCGAACGCGTCCAGCTTGCGCAGGAGGCTCGAGCGGGCGATGCCGAGCTCCACCGCCATGATCCGGTGCACGCCCCGGTTGCGCTGGTGCGACGCGCGGATGGCGGCCTCCTCGACGTCGGCGAGCTTCAGCGGCCGCGAGAGATCGAGCTGGAACATCGGGTCGGTGGTCCCAGTGGCGCCGCGCCCGCGCTCGTCCGGATCCGTCGCGGGCTGCGGGAACGGGTCCTCGATCTCCGCGCAGCACAAGGCGCCGCCCTCGGAGCGCTCGGTGCTCCGCCGTTCGGCCGCGTCGAGCGCCAGGTCGCGCCGGCGGATCTGCGCCCCCTCGCGCAGGAGCACCGCGAGCCGCACCACCTGCTTGAGCTCGCGCACGTTGCCCGGCCACCCGTGTCGCTGCAGCGCCTCCCGCGCGTCGGGCGAGAACGACACGAACTCCCCCGGCGTGCACTCGGCTAGGAAGCGCTCGGCGATGGGCAGGATGTCCCCGGGCCGCTCCCGCAGCGGCGCGATGTGGATGATCACGCCGCGCAGGCGCCAATACAGGTCCTCGCGGAAGGTGCCGGCGTCGACCATCTCGCGCAGGTCGCGGTGGCTGGCGCAGACGATGCGCACGTCCACCCTGCGCGGCCGCGGCGCGCCGACCGCCTTCACCTCGTCGGACTCCAGCGCACGCAACAGCT
>JAFEBC010000615.1 GCA_018266095.1 Deltaproteobacteria bacterium | reverse complement strand
CGCCGAAGCGCGTGCCGCCGTAGATGCGCAGGTGCGTCCGCCGCGCGAGGTTCAGGTGCAGGATGTCGAGGAAGCGCTTGTCCCAGCGCACGGTGATTCCGTACTCGGACACGCCGCCGAAGCCCGAGGTGATGCGCTCGTCGAGCGGGGCGCCGAACTGCTCGTGCAGCCACTCGATGGGCTGCGGCACGCCATTCTGTCCGGCCGCGCGGCCGAGCAGCGCGGGCGGCAGCGGCTCGATCTTCAAGCCGTCGACGCCGATGACGCCGAAGCCCTCGTTCAGCAGATGGTGCGCGAGCGTGTAGCCCGCGGGCCCGAGGCCGACGACCATCGCGTCCACGCCGGAGTAGGGCCGCGGCGACTGCAGCTCTCCCTTGCCCAGCTTGAGCGGATTCCAGCGCGTGAGCAGGCTCCAGATCTCGAAGCCCCAGCGCAGCTTGAGCACCGTCGAGAGCATGTGCGTCTCGATCTGCGGGATGTCGACCGGCTCCTGCCGCTGGTACACGCAGGCCTTCATGCAGTCGTTGCAGATGCGGTGCCCCGTGCCCGGCGACATGGGGTTGTCGATGGAGACGACCGCCAGCGCGCCCAGCGGATCGCCCAGCGCGCCGACCTTGTGCGCCTCGGAGATGCGCTCCTCGAGCGGGCAGCCCGTCAGCGGGATTCCGAGCGGGTTCGGCTTGTACGGCTGCGTGACGTCGCTGCGCCGGCCCGTGAGCGGCGCCTTGTTCGCGGGGTCGACCTTCGCGGGCGCCTGGTGGAAGCCGCTCGAGCACGAGTCCTTCTCGCGCTCGTGGCAGAGGATGCAGTAGTCGATCTCGCTGCGCACCTCGCGCGCGCCCTTGCGCGGATCGGTCAGGTCGAACCCGTCGCGGCGCCGCTGGTGCTCGGGCAGGCCGCGCAGCTCGGCGTGGCCCGCGGGCGCGTGGCGGATGGTGAGCGGCACGAGCTTCTGGAAGTCGAGGTTGTGCGGCAATTTCAGGAGCGACCACGCGTGCGCGCGCTTGTGCCCGTCGTGGTGCAGCGTGAGCGAGAACAGCCAGCGATCGAGCACGTCGAGCAGCGCGCGGATGGGCCTGAGATCGGCCTCCGTCGCCTCGGCCGGCAGCGCAGCGATGGCCGCCGCCACATCGGACAGCTCATGCGAGCGCAGCTCGGCGTGGGTCGCGCCCGCGATCTGCGAGGCCGCAGCCTCGATCACCTGCGCGAGCGAACGCCACTGCGCAAACGCCGTCTCGTCGAGCGGGCCCGGCTTGTGGGGATCGAAGCGCAGCGCCAGCGCCTTCTCGGCCGCGAGCAACGTCGAGATCGCCAGCGCCGAGAGCAGCTCCTCGTCGTGCCCCACGCCCTGCGCGCGCGGATCCGTCAGCTCCACCGCGCGCTCGATCACGCGCGCCGCCATCTCCAGCGCCGGATACTGCTCGGCCGTGGGCCGATTGGGCTGGCCCTTCTTGAACACGCGCCGCTGCACGAACTCGGTCTTCACCGCGAAGAGCGGCTGGTCGCGAAGCGCCGTGTTCTTGTACGTGAGCAAGTCCTGCTCGACGCCGAAGAGCTTCGCCAGGAACTTCGACACGTGCCCCGCGAGCTGCACCAAGAGCTCGCTCTCGGCCGGTCCTTCGAGGCGGCTCGTGCCCGCCCGGTGCGCCACGTAGCGCGCGTGCAGCTCGGGCGCGTCGGCCAGCACCTGCGCGTCGAAGGCCGCCGTCAGCGCCGTCAGGCGAACCGGATCGTGCAGGTCTGCGTACGTGAACCCGGGCAGGCCGAGGTCGAGCTGCGGCGGCGCGTCGCGACGAGGCTGCGTGGGCGAAGGAGTCGTGGCCGCTGAGGCAGGCTGGGGCGTCATGAGGGCGCGAACAATAATCGATCGCACGCAAGAAGGAACACACCAATGCTCGTGGTCGGACGTGGCGAATCGCCTCTGGGGCGTTGGGGGTGCAACGGTTTGAAGTGTGGTAATTCCGCTCTCATGCCAAGCGTTCGCGCTCGCGGTCCCTCGGCCGTCGCCCTCTCGCTGGTGATGCTGGTCATACTCGCGCCCGCCGTGCGCGCCGCCGAGCCTGGAAAGCTCGTGGCCGTGCTGGAGTTCAAGGACCGCCTGGGCGAGGGCCAGAACGCGGCGCAGATCGGCTACTTCAGCGACCGCGTGCGGACGGCGCTGCTCAAGCAGGCGCCGGAGCTGCGGGTGATCACGAGGGAAAATCTGCAAGTCCTGCTCGACGCGAGCGGCAAGAGCCTGGCCGACTGCGAGGGCGAGTGCGAGGTGGACACAGGGCGGCGCATCGGCGCGGACCTGGTGGTGTCGGGGGAATTGCTGCGCGTGGGGAGCACGCTGAAGCTGAACTTGCGGCTGCACGAGACCAAGAGCGGCACGCTGGTGTCGGGCGCGGTGGCGTCGGGGAAGGCGCTGGATGAGCTGGATGGCGGGGTAACGGCGGCGGTGACGGAGCTGCTGGCGCCGATGACGAAGGGCGCGAAAGCGTCTGACACCTCTGGCCAGAAAGCGTCTGACACCTCTGGCAGCCTGAGCGCGAAAGCGCCTGAAACCACTGGTGAAAAGAAATCGTCTGACACCTCTTCGTCGCCCCCTCCGCCGCGCCTCCGAGAGGCCCAGCCCAAGAAGGCCCCCGCGCCCTCCAACGCCATCTCCGCCGAGCCCACCCCGCACCCCTCCGACGCGGGCCGCGTGCTCGGCTTCTGGGCCCTCGGCGTGGGCGGTGCGGCAGCCCTGACCTCGGGCTTCTTCATCCTCAAGTCCAAGTCGGACATCGACTCGGTGCAGAACGGCGGCCTCGCCAACCCGAATGAGATCCAGGACCTCTCGGACAAGAGCGTCTCGGCCAACAAGCTCGCCTGGGGCTTCGGCATCGGCGCCGCCGCGCTCGTCGGCACCGGAATCGGCCTCATCCTCACGCACCCAGCCATCGAAGGGCCGGTCGCGCTCGCGCCCACGTCCAACGGCGTCACCATCGCGGGGCGGTTCTGACATGCGCGCCCACTTCACCACCGCGCCTTCCGCGGCCCGCCTCGCTGCGCTCTCGCTCGTCGTCGGCCTCGCGCTCGCCGGCTGTGGCAAGTCGCTCGACGACCTCGGCCAATTCCCCTGCGCGGCCACCGGCACCTGCCCCGATCACTTCATCTGCTACGAGGGCTTCTGCCACGAAGAGGAGGCTTGCACGACCGTCGAGCAGACCCCCGCCTGCGGCAACAGCCGCCGCTGCGCCCGCGTCGGACACGCCGACATCAGCCCCTCGCTCGAGTGCGTCGACGCCTTCGACAGCCAGCTCGGCGACGGCCAGACGTGCACGCCCGCCGAGAATCCGCCCGGCGGCAGCGCCCTCGACAACTGCGGCGACAAGTTCGCCTGCCTGAACCTGCACGACCTCGCCGGCGGCAGCAGCAGCGTCCTCGCCGTCTGCCGCGCGGTCTGCGTCCAACAGAGCGACTGCGCCGCGTTCACCGACGGTGGCGGCCGCCCCTACGCGTGCGTGACCATGGCGGACACGTGTTCAACGGCACGTTCGGGACGCTCGGCCTCTGCCAGCCCACCTGCCGCTTCTTCAACAGCGGCGACTGCGCCCAGACGTGCAACCCAGTGCGCGCCCTCGGCGGCGGCGACTACGCGGGCCTCTGCCGCGCGCCCGGGCAAGTCGTGCTCGGCGCGAGCTGCGAGGACGACGGCTGCGAGAGCGGGCTTGCGTGCGTGCCGTTCTCGGGCGGGAGGAAGTGCGCCAAGCTGTGCCAGAGCTCGACCGACTGCAGCGGCGGGACGTGCCAGATGGACCTGGGGCTGGCGAGCGGCGTGGGGTATTGCACGGTGGTGCCGTGAGGATGGCCCTCGAGATGGCATCGTGGAAACGGGCCCCCACCACCTGGGCCGCAGTCGCGCTCTGCCTCGCCCTGGCTCCGTTTGCCGTCGCGGTCGACCTACCGCTGATGGGCTACGACTCCTCCTGGTCGCTCAACCCTGGGTGGGGACGGCGAGTACCCCTCGGGCTTCGCCGTCGTGAGTGTCCTTCGGCGAGGCGCACGACTGAGCGAGGCAAAGGCACAGGCGCTGTCACGTCAGGCACGAACGCCGAGCGACTAGGCTAGGCCGCGGGCACGTTGCTCCCATCCATCAACACTGTCGACAGCTCAGCGGCTCGCTGTGCCCCTCATCGTGGATGCTCAGCCAACGCGCGGGCGGTTGGCCGCATCTACGCTTGATATTGTCTATGCAGCTCGACCAGGAGGTTCTTACCGTCCAAAGTACCGATTTTCTCGATTGCCGATAGCAGCCCGGGATGCCGGATTCGATCAACGGCCGCAGGCACCCGGCCCCACACGTGTGCGGCAAGGTCGGCTAGGAGCAGCCAATCACCAAAGGGTTTGGTGAGTTCAGCAATTGCGATTAGACGCCGGTGTGAGCCGGCCCCCATCTTTACAGGCACACCCGCGGATAGGGCGGGACTGTCCGCAAGAATCTCGAAGGTTTCAAACGAGTCGGGGTCCCGGTCATGCAGCCCGTTCTGCTTGGAGCGGTCGACGAACACTTCGAGCCGCAGCGATGGGCCGTCAATGCCGGATGCATTGCAGATTGCCTCTGCGGCATCACCAGAGATCATTTCGACCACCGGAGTCTCGTGGCCGTCGATATGCCGCCCTGTCGTTACATCTTGTGCGGCCGGGTGCTTGCGGTGTCTGCGTTCGTTGACAAGATATGGGGTCGAAGTGGCCCAGAAGGTGATCCGGGAACTCAACAAGGGAGCAGCAATGACGCTTCGCAAGTTGGTGGCGAGGCGCCCCTCGAAAACATCCGAAGCCTTGATCGCCCTGTCACGCTTCTGCGCATCCAGGCTGTCGCGGAGCTTTCTCATGCCCGCGGTGAAGGCAGCCAGATCTCCCAAGGTTGTGTGGACCGCAGCAAACAGAACACGCTCTTCGGAAAATCCGTGGTCGCTACCGAACCTTCGTTCGTCGATGATCAGAGCATTCCGACGAGGGGCGCCCTCAAATTCACGAAACAGATCGGCAGATTTGCGGCTCATGCTTGCCCCAGTCACTGGCCTCAAGGAACGTGGAACCTAGCAAGCCGCGGCGCGAAGGTTGGTCGCGCCTGCTCGGGTGAAGATCGAACAAGCTTGAGTTTGCCACGGAAGGCGAATCGGAGTCTCCGTCCGGCGACCCTATTCCTCGTCGCAGCTCGCACGCGAGTTCGTGACCAGCGGCTCCGACGCCATCGGTCCGGTACACTACTCCCTGGTCGCCGCCCCGCAGTCCCCGCAAACCCCCTCCACCTGCACCCGCACCGACTGCACCGTGAACCCGGGCGCGCTCACGGCGTCCACCCGCGGCGTTGGCACGAGCTCCTCGGCCAAATCGAAGATCCGATGGCACTTCGTGCACACCAGATGGTGATGCGGGTGCCCCACGCCCGTCCCCGGCAGCACCGCCTCGTACCTCCCGCGCACGTGCAGCGGGTTCACATCACCCACCGCGCCGATCTCGCGCAGCGAATCCAGATTCTTGTACACAGTCGCGAGGCTCAGGCTCGGCAGCTTCTGCTTCACCAGCTCGTGCAGCTCCTCGGCGCTCGGGTGCGCGCGCGAGCTCGACAGCGCCTCGAAGATCGCCAGGCGCTGCTTGGTCACCGCCACGCCGCGCGCGCGGCAGTGCTCGATGAACGCGCGCATCGCCGGGTCACGCTCGGCGGACGCCTCGGCGTGGGCCAGGCTGTCCGGCTCGGTGGCGCGCTTCTGGACTTGCACCCTCATAAATCCCTCGGCGTTCCGCTACGCTCCGAAACTGCCCACGTCCGTGCAACTGCCGTGACGCTCCACGATCCGGTTTCCCTCCGGGAAACCTCCACCAAGGGTGAGCTGCCGCTCCCCCTGGACCCCCAACAAGCCGACAAACGGGACGCTAGTCATCAGCCCCGTCACTCCGTCAGGTCCGCCGCGAGCGACGCGCGCATGCCGTCCGTGAGCGCGACCTCGTGCGAGTACATCGGATGATCCACGAGCAACTTGACCGGCGTGGCGCTGTCCTTGAGCACGCCCGCCGCCGCGCCCACCGGGAAGCGCACGTACTGCACCGCCGCCACCCGCTTGCCGTCGTCGCGGCCGCCCTCGAACACGCCCGCGATGCGCTTGCTGCCGATCTGCAGCGCGACGTGATTCCCCAGTCCTTGCAGGCCCTTGAGCGTCTCGGCGATCTCGGCCTCGGGGCCGGTCAGCTCGACCATCAAGGTCGCCGACAGCTCGCCCGGCCTGGGGAGCATGGTGTTGAACCCGTCCAGCTCCTCCTGCACGTGCGCCGGGTCGGTGATCTTCTCGACGCGCACAATCTCCTGCACTTGGAACTTCACCGTCTGCCGATTTTCGAACACAAGCGTGATGAACGGGCCCACGCCGATGCGGCGGTCCTGCTTGAGCGCGATGACCTGCTTGCGGAACGCGTCGCGCACGCCTTCGTAGACGGGGAGGGGCCAGAGATCCTTCTGCGATAGATGCTGCATGTGCGTCTCCTTCGTGTTGCCCAACTGCTCTTACTTCTTGACCTTCTTGACACTCTTCAGCGGCTCGCCCGCGTAGGCTGCGCGCAGGAGCTTCACCGGGTGGAACGACTCGCGCCCCGTCTTCTGACGCAATTGGATGCCCGCGAGCGGACAATCGCTCGACACCGTGTCGGGGTCGGCGCCCTCGACCTTCTGCGCGGCGGCCTCGGCGATCTTCAGGCTCTCCTCAAAGAATTCCTTCTTCATGCCCCAGGTGCCGTCCATGCCGCAGCACTTGTCGACGAGCGTCACGTCGGCGCCGGCCCACTTGAGCAGATCGCGGCCTCGATAACCGATGTTCTGCACGCGGTTGTGGCAGGCCACGTGGAACGCCACCTTCCCGGGCTTGGCCTCAGGCTTCTTGAGCTTCTTCGCGCGGCCGAGCTGCAAGAGATAGTCGGACAGGTCCATCGTCGCGTCCGCGATCTCCTTGCCCTCGGGCCCGAGCAGCTCGGGGTACTCCTGCTTGAGCATCAGCGTGCACGACGGACCCGGCGAGAGCAGCTTCTTGCCCGCGCGCACGCTCGGCAGGAGGAGCTCGGCGTTCTTCTTGGCGAGCTTCTTCGCGCCCTCGAGATCGCCCGCGTCCATCTTGGGCATGCCGCAGCAGACCTGCTCGGGGCAGTCCACCTTGCAGCCTGCGCGCTCGAGGACTTCCACGCCAGCCTGGCCGATGGTGGGGTCGTTGTAGTTGACGAAGCAGGTGAAGAAGAGCGCGACCTCGTCAGGCTTCACCGGCGCGGCGGCTTCGGTAGCGGAATCGGCAGCGGCGATCGCGTGGCCATGCGCGTGCGCATCGTCGACGCCATCCGACGGCAGGGCAGGGAGCTTGGGCGCGCGGCGCGACCACCAGGTGGCGAACGTCTCGTCCGCGTAGTCCGGAAGCTCGCGATCCTTGGCGATGCCGATCGTCTGCTCCATCAGCATGCGGTTGAACTTGTTGTGCGCCGCCACGTTGGCCAAGGGCGCGATCTTCGTCATCAAACTGCCGTTCAGATCGGTCGCGCCCAGGAACTTCTCGCGGAAGCCGATGCCCTCATCCTTGGCCCGCTGCATCTTGGCGCGCAGGACCAGCTTGGGGAAGTCGACCGCGAACTCGTGCGGCGGCACGTACGGGCACTTGGGGAAGCAGAGCTTGCACTCGTAGCAGAGGTCGACGATCTTTCGGTAATCGTCCTTGCCGAGCAGCGTCACCGGATTGTCGGTGCCGACCTTGACCTTCTCCAGAAGCTTGGCCGCGTCGGTCTCTTCGATCATGCCCTGCGCGTGGCCCGCGTCGAGGTGCTTGCCGCTGGCCTCCTCGGCGTGCGGGTCCAGCGCGTCGATGCGCTTGAACATCACGTCGAACGAAGGGCAGAGGTTGAAGCAGAGCCGGCAGCCGTTGCAGATGGTGAAGACGCGCTCGAGTTCGGAATCGAGGTGTTTCTTGTCCCAGAACAGCGGGTTCTCGTAGAGCATCCCGTGCGGATCCTGCCCGTGGCCAGAGGTCCCGGACGAGTGCAGATCGGCTTGCGCTTGCAGGATCGGAAGCTTCAAAGGACCCCTCCGTCGGGACTGCCTGAATCGGTAACCAAATCACCCTTGCTGCGACGTGAGGCCCTCGCTTCGCACGACTCTGCGAAACTGCGACGGGCGCGCGAGGGCGCTCACGGTTGCTGCGACTTCGACTGCGTCTTGCGAACTAGCCCTCGGCGCGGACCTGCTGCAGGCCCTTGGCGAAGCGGCCGGCGTGCGCCTTCTCGGCCTTGGCGAGCGTCTCGAACCACTCGGCGATCTCGCTGAAGCCCTCCTCGCGCGCGGTCTTGGCGAAGCCCGGGTACATCTGCGTGTACTCGTAGGTCTCGCCCGCGACGGCGGCGGCCAGGTTCTTCTCGGTGTCGCCGATGGGCTCGCCCGTGGCCGGGTCGCCGACTTCCTTGATGTAGTCGAGGTGGCCGTGCGCGTGGCCCGTCTCGCCCTCGGCGGTGTCGCGGAAGAGACCCGCGATGTCCGGGCGGCCTTCGACGTCGGCCTCCTTGGCGAAGTACAGGTAGCGGCGGTTGGCCTGCGACTCGCCCGCGAAGGCGGCCTTGAGGTTGTCGTGCGTCTTGCTTCCCTTGAGTGCCGGCATGGTGAAGCCTCCTGGTGTTGAGACAGAGTGCGTGTAGCGTTGGAGAATGATTCTCCAACAAGGATTCGCGGAGCAAGCAGAAAAATCGACGGATCTTTACGTACCCGAAGGCCGATTTGTTGTCTTCGCGAACAAAGTCGCGCCGTTGTACAAGGCCGCATGCACCTCGCACTCTGCTACGTCCTGGGCGTCGTGATGACCTTCGCTGGCGCGCTGCACTTCCTGCAGCCCAAGGGCTACGTGCGCATCATGCCCGCGGCGATTCCGTACAAGCTGGCGCTCGTCTACATCAGCGGCGTGGCCGAATCGGCGGGTGGGCTTGGACTGCTCTTCCCGCAGACGCGCTTCTGGGCCGGCTGGTGGCTGGTGGCGACGTTCGTGGCCATCTTTCCGGCGAACGTGAACATGGCGATCAACAAGCTGCCGCTCGGGAAGTGGCAGATGTCGGACTGGATGTTGTGGGCGCGCTTGCCGCTGCAGGCGGTGTTCATCGCGTGGGCTTGGTGGTGCACGAGGGTTTGATCTCCGCGGTCCCGGGACGTGGGGAGGGCTGCGCGCACGCGGTCCCGGGGCGTGAGGAGGGTTGCGCCTCCAGGAGGCCTGCGGCACGACCGGCGCTCGCATCCGCGAGCGCTTGAGCTCCGACCAGCGTTGGGTGCTGCCGCGCGCTCAAGTCGGCGCAATCCCTCCTCACGCCCTTGTCATTGATCAGATCTCGGAGCGGCCACGATGCTGCCAGACTCGAGGAGAGCGACGAGAGGCTCGATGTAGAGAAGACCGCGAGCGATGACGAGAGGGCCCGGAGGT
>JAFEBC010000614.1 GCA_018266095.1 Deltaproteobacteria bacterium | reverse complement strand
CTCACGTCGCTGCCCATCGTCACGGTACAGGCCGTGCTGGTCGCGCTCGCGCACGCGCCCGTCCAAGTCGAGAAGGCCGCGCCCGAGCCCGGCGTCGCGGTCAACGTCACCTGCGCGCCCGCCGCATACGTCCCGCTGCACGTGCCTCCGCTCGCCGAGCAGCCCTGCACCGCGCCGCTGCTCGCGCTCACCGCGCCGTGACCCGTCACGCTGACGCTCAAGCTGTGGAAGTGTCCGAACGTCGCCGCCGCGCTCTTGCTCGCGTCCAAGACGAGCGAACACGTCGTGCTGGTCCCCGCGCACGCGCCCGCCCATGCGCCGAATTCGATGCCGCTGCCCGGCGTCTCGGTGAGCACGATGGCTGTGCCCGCGGGGAAGGCCGCGCTGCAACTTCCGCCGCTGCCGCTGCACGAGATCCCCGCGGGCGTCGACGAGACGCTTCCCGCGCCGTCGACGCTCAGGATCAACACGGGCTCCGCCGTGAACGTCGCCGTCACGCTCGCCGCCGCGCTGAGCGCCACGCTGCACGGCAGGATCCCCGCGCAGCCCGCGCCCGACCAGCCCGCGAACTCGAACCCGCTCGCCGGTGTCGCCGTGAGCACCACGCTGCCGGGCGCGAACATCGCCGTGCACGTCCCCGTCGCGCACGAGAACCCGCCTGGCCCCGACACGCCGCCGCTCCCGACGATGCTCACCGAGAGCGCCACCGTGTGCGAGACCACCGTGACGTGCGCGGTCGCCGACACGCCCTCGGCCGACGCGTCGATGTCCACCTCGCCGAGCCCGTTCGCGCTGACGTTGCCCTGCTGATCGACGCTGGCGATGGTGCTGTTGGTGCTGCTCCACACGGGCGCGACGCTGGTGAGCGTGCCGCCGCCGATGGCGTTGATGGTGGCGCTGATGATCAGCGTGTCCCCGACCTGCATGGTGGCCGCCGCGGGCGTGAGCGTGATCGAGGCCACCTGCGTGAACGTCCCGCCGTCGCCTGTGCCGCCGTCGGCTGTGCCCGCATCGGTCCCGGCGTCGTTCGCGCCAGCATCGACCGTGCCGCTGTCGTTCGTGCCACCGTCGTTGACGTTCACGTAGACGATGCGCTCGACAGTGTTGGTGCACCCGAACGCGAACGCGATCGCCAGGAGGACGCCGTTCTTGGGAGGCATGTCCGGATGCTAACGCAAGGTCGCCGCGCGCCAGCCCGCGCTCGCGTCGATCGACAAGATCGAAATGTCAGGGCGTCGCGTCGACCATCGCCACGGGCGCCAGCGGAGCGGGCCGCGAGGGCACGACCGAGGCCGCGCTCCACAGCGACAGCACCATCAGCACCAGCGCCGGCGTGGCCACCCACATGAGCCGCCCGAGCGGGGCCGCGCGACGCGAGTCCTGCTCGTCCTGGGCAGCCGCGCCACGGCGGGCCGTCCAGAGCAGGAGAATCTCGGTCGCGAGCACGCCCACGGCGATCACGCGCAGCAGCGTGGCGACGAAGAGCGGCGAGGCGGCGAAGGTGGTGTCCAAGGCGGGGGTGGGGATAGCAGGCGGCAGTGAGGGGGTCAAGACGGCCAGGGGCGACCAGACGCCGCGGGACGGGCAGCGAGGCAGGCGCCATTCTCGATCATTGCAAAACACACATGTTCATGCTTTATTTACATGGATGATGAAGCGCGCCCTCGAGCCCCGTCTCCTCGACGAGCTCGCCGATTCGCCCGCAGTGGCCCTGCTCGGCCCACGGCAATCGGGTAAGACCACGCTCGCCCTCGAGGTGGCCAAGACGCGCCCCAGCATCTACCTCGATCTCGAATCCCCGCCGGATCGCGCGCGCCTCGCCGAGCCCGAAGCCTTCCTCTCTGCCCACCAGGAAGAGCTCGTCATCCTCGACGAAGTCCATCGCGTCCCCGGCCTCTTCCCTGTCCTGCGCGGACTCATCGACAAGGCCCGCCGCAAGGGCAAGAAGCACGGCCTCTACCTGCTGCTGGGCTCGGCAGGACTGGACCTCCTGTCCCAATCTGGCGAGACGCTGGCTGGGCGCATCTCCTACCTCGAGCTCGGCCCGCTCCAACTGCGCGAGACCGGCGCCTCCTCTCTCGACACCCTCTGGTTGCGCGGCGGCTTCCCCGACAGCTTCAGCGCCCGCAGCGACGCGGCCAGCCTGCGCTGGCGGCAGAACTTCATCCGCACGTATCTCGAGCGCGACATCCCCATGTTCGGCCCTCGCATGCCGGCCGAGACGCTGCGGCGCCTCTGGACCATGCTCGCGCACCTGCAGGGCGGCCTGCTCAACCTCGCCGACCTCGCCCGCGGGCTGGGCATCGACGTGCGCACCACGGCCCGCTATCTCGACCTCCTCGTCGACCTCCTGCTCGTGCGCCGCCTTCCCCCCTGGCACGCCAACGTGAGCAAGCGCCTGGTGCGCTCGCCCCGCATCTACGTGAGGGACACCGGGCTCGTGCACGCCCTGCTCGACATCGTCGACACTGATGCCCTGCTCGGACATCCGGTCGTGGGCGCGAGCTTCGAGAGCTTCGCCATCGAGAACATGGCCGCCGCCGCGCGCCCCACCGCGACCTGCCACTTCTACCGCACGTCCGGCGGCGCCGAGATCGACCTCCTGCTCGCGTGGCCCGATGGTTCCCTCTGGGCGGTCGAGGTCAAGCGCAGCCTGGCGCCGACGCTCGAGAAGGGCTTTCACTTCGCCCTCGCGGACCTCTCCCCCAAGCGCCGATTCGTCGTCTATCCGGGGAAGGAGCGCTGGCCCCTCGCCGACGGCATCGAGGTCGTCGGCCTCCATGAGCTGTGCTCGGAGGTTGCTCGCGCAGCCCGTTCGCGCTGAGGGACGCTCGAGAACCCGTTCAAGCGAGGGGCGAAGGAGCCGCCCTACCTCCACTCCCCCTGCAGCGTGAACCCCGCCCAATCCCGCGGCGCGCTGAACTTCCGGCTCTTCCACAGCGCCAACTGCGCCTCCCGCAGCGCCGCCGCCGGCGTCAGCTTCCGCGCCAGCATCCCCTCGTAGAACCGCTTCATCAGCGCCGCCGTCGCGCGATCCGGCACCCGCCAACTGCTCGCCACCACGCGCGGCGCGCCCGCGTACATGAAGCCGCGCACGAGGCCCACCACGCCCTCGCCCCACACCTGCGCGCCCAGCGCGGTCTGACACGCGCTCAGCACCACGAGGTCAGCCGCCAGCCGCAGGCCGTACACGTCGCGCAACTGCAGAAACCCATCTTGCGCGCGCCCGTGCGCGTCGACCGTGCTCAAGAGGAGCCCCGACAGCTCCGGGTGCTGACTGTCGAGCAGCCCATGTGTGGCGAAGTGCACGAGCCGATACTTCGCGAGCTGGCCGTCCCGCGCGGTGGCGAGGTTCGCGTCGAAGTCGAGCGCGAGCAGCGCGTGCTCCTTGCCCGCGAGCCGCACGATCTCCGTCGCCTCCTCGCGCGTGCCGCCCAGCCGCTCGAAGTGCTGCACGCCCAGGTCGCCCGCCGAGCGCGTCAGCATCGCCACGCCGATCGGCTCCGAGGGCTTCTCCTTCGCTTTCTCCGGCTCTGGCGCGGGCGCTGGCACGGGCGCGCCCCGGCCCAGCACGCGCGGGTCGTGCGCGTCGAACACCGGATCCGCGATCACCGCCACCGCCTCCTGCGCCGGAGCCCGCGCCGCCAGCTCGCGCCGCAGCACGGCCAGCGTCGAGGCCGAGGGCAGCGAGACCACCTCGTGATCCGCGAGCAGCGGCCGCGCCGCCCCCTTCACGCCCG
>JAFEBC010000613.1 GCA_018266095.1 Deltaproteobacteria bacterium | reverse complement strand
TCCAGGCCGGGCGGCTCGTGCAGTCGCACGCGTACTCGACCGTCGAGCTGGTCGCGCGCTGGGTGCGCAAGAACGCGCTGCCCGTCGGCCTGACCGCCGCGTTCGTGGTGCTGCTGGCCGTGCTGGGCGTGGTGGGCGTGCGCCGCATCGTGGCCGAGCGTGATCGCGCGAGCCACGAAGCGCACACCTCGAAGGAGGCCCGCGACTTCATGGTCAAGCTGTTCGAGGCCGCCGACCCGCACAAGTCCAAGGGCAAGGTGGTCACGCCTCGCGACCTGCTCGATCGCGGCCTGCAGCAGATCGACGCGCTGGCCAAGGAGCCGCAAGTGCAGGCGCCGCTCCTCGGCACGCTGGGTGAGGTCTACGAGAACATCGGCGTGTCGGCGCAGGCCAAGCCGCTGCTCGAGCGCTCGCTCAAGCTGTATCAAGACCAGGACAAGGCCGACGATCCCGACGCCATCTATCTCTTGCACGCGCTGGGCGACACCGCGCTGCAGATGGGCCACAACCAGGAGGCCGAGGACTACGCCAGGCGCGCCATCGCCGCAGGGACGCGCGTGCTGGGGCCGGAGAATCGCGCCACGCTCAAGTCGCGCAACCTGTTGTGCTCGGTCCTGCAGCGGCGCGGCGCGTTCAAGGAGGCGCGGGCGGCGCGCATCGAGCTGCTCGAGATCCAGCGGCGCGTGCTCGGGCCCGACGACAACGACACGCTGGTCTCGCTCTCGAACCTCTCCAGCATCCACGCGGCGCTGCACGAGGACGCCGAGGCGGAGAAGATCGATCGCCAGCTCCTGGAGACGCGGCGGCGCGTGCTCGGCAACGACGACGTGGTCACGATGGACTCGATGTGCGATCTCGCCGCCGACCTGCGCGAGCTGGGCCGGTACGCGGAGTCGACGGCGCTGTTCAAGGAGGCGCTGGCGGGCAAGACGCGCGTGCTCGGGCCGGACCACCCGAGCACGCTGTGGACCATCTATTCGCTGGGCACGCTGGCCAAGAAGCAGGGCCACTTCGCGGAGGCGGAGCAGCTCTACCGGCAGAACCTCGAGGCGCGCGTGCGCGTGCTGGGGCCCGACCATCCGGACGTGATGTACCAGGAGAGCAACCTCGCGGTGGTGCTCGGCGCCGAGGGCAAGACGGCCGAGCTGGGCGCGCTGGCGGCCGAGCTGATTCCGCACGTGCTGGCGCGGCTGGGGCCGAAGGAAGGGACGACCGGGTTCGTGATGTACAACCTCGGGTGCGCGTTCGCGCTGGCGGGCGACAAGGCGCGCGCCGTCGAGCGGCTGCGCGCGGCGATGGACAACGGGCTCGACCCGCAGATCATGCTCGGCATCGGCAAGGACACCGACCTCGCCTCGCTGCGCGGCGACGCGGACTTCCTGGCGCTGGAGGCCGAGGTCAAGCGGCGCGCGGGTCAGGGCAAGGCGGGCACCGAGTAGGCGGTCGAGGGCGAGCAGGCCATCGCGCCGGTGGTGGAGACGGCGCACATGCTGTTGCGGCCCACGGACAGGGACGTGTACGTGCCCGCGGGCGGCGTCAGCGGAACGTAGGTGCCGACGCTGCCGTCGTAGATGCTGCCGTTGCACGCGATGGTGCCGTCGGTCTTGATTCCGCACACACCAGCGAGGCCGGCGGCGACCTGGACGAACTGTCCAGTGGGCGGACCGAGGCCCTGCCAGCATTGGATGTCACCTCCGGCTCCGAGCGCGCAGGCGGCGAACTCGCCGAGCGAGATCGCGGTGAAGGTCCCTGAGGGCGGAGGGCCCATCGACGGCGCGTGGGGATCGCTGCCCCAGCAGGTGATGGCTCCATCGGTGCGCAGCGCGCAGGCGTGACCGTAGCCCACCGCGACCTGCTTGAAGCTGCCCGACGGCACCGCGTTGACCGTCCCGGCGTAGCCCGTGCAGGCGATGCTTCCATCGAGCGCCAGGGCGCACGTCGCGGTGTCCGCGTAGTACGGGGGCGCGGCGACCTGCGAGTACATGCCCTGGAAGGCGCTGCCGCTGGAGTCGTTGCAGAGGATCTGGTGCGTGTTGGTGACGCCGCAGACGTTGCTGTAGCCCGCGGAGAGCTGGATGACCGGCGTGGTGGCGAGCGGGCCCGAGAGCGTGAGGCCGCCGAAGCACTGCGTGAGACGGTCGCTGGCGCGGATGAAGCACGCGAAGTTGTAGCCGACGACGGGGGAGAATTCGCCGCGGCCCGTGGTGACGAGGACCGTGGAGGAGCCGCAGGCGAGCGTGGCGGTGCCGTTGAGGTTGTCGGCGATGGTGCAGCTCGTGCCGTTCAGGCCGTTGAGGCCCGGCGCGCCGTCCTTGCCGTTCAGGCCGTTGGTGCCGGGCGCACCATCCTGGCCGTTGGTGCCGTTCGTGCCGTCCTTGCCATCCCTGCCGTTGGTGCCGTCCCTGCCGTTCGCGCCCGCCTCGCCGTCGCAGATCACCGTGCGCGAGCCCGCGATGACGAGGCCCCTGCCATCGACGATCTCGTACGCGCGGCCCGAGCCGCTGGCGCACTCATTGGGCTGAACGGGCGTGGTGCTGGGCTGGATGCTGTGCCCGTCGGCGCCCTGCGGGCCGATGTCGCCGATGCTCACCGCGAACGAGGTCTTGCCGCTGCCGAAGCGCGTGAGCACGAGCGCGTACGTCCCGGCCGCGAGGTTTGGGGGGAGCTGCGCGGCGACCTGCGTCTGCGACACCGTGAGCACCTTGAGCGCCGTGCTGCCCAGGCGCACCGTCGGGAGCCGGCCGCCGAGCTGCGTCCCGGTGATGAGCAGGCGGTCGCCGTGCACGGTCACCTGTTGGATCTCCTGCGCCACCGCGGCGTGGGCCAAGAAGAGCGCTGCCGCCGCTGCGAACCAAGTGGTCTTCATCGTGTCCTCCGTGAGAGGTTGTGACAGAGCTGTGGCCGCGCGCGCCCATCGCGGGCACGCGCGGCCGGTGCGACCGAAGCTGCTCTCAGGGGAG
>JAFEBC010000612.1 GCA_018266095.1 Deltaproteobacteria bacterium | reverse complement strand
GCAGCGAGGCCGCGAGCGCCAGGCCCTCCTCGCCCGTGACCGCCTCGCTCACCTCGTAGTGCGCCGCGGCGAGGGCCGCCGTCAGCTCGGCGCGGAAGGTCGGGGAGTCGTCGATGACGAGCGCGTGCGGGCGGGGCTGCGCAGAGGACTGCGGCGTGGACTTGCCGTGCAGCAGCGTGCGCGCGCGGGCCACCACGTTGCCCAGATCGTACGGCTTGCCCACGTACTCGTCGGCGCCGGCGCTCATGCCGCGGATGCGGTTCTGCACCTCGGCCTCGGTCGAGAGCAGCATCACCGGGATCGCGCGCGTCGCCTGGGCGGACTTGAGCTCCTTCAGGAACTCGAGGCCGTCCTCATCGGGCAGGAGCACGTCCAGGATGATGAGGCCCGCGGGCGCCTCCTCCAGGGCGCGCCGCGCGCTCGCCACGTCCGGGCACAGCGTGGTCTCCAGGCTCGCCGCGAGCAGCGCCTCCCCCAAGTCCATGCGCACGGTGAGGCTGTCGTCGACCACCAGGATGCGCGGGGTCAAGCGGGCCTCCGCGGCGATCGGGGCGCGAGCGTCGCGAGGTGCGGCGCGATGTGGCCGATGGGCAAGATGCGCTCCGCGGCGCCGAGGAGGATGGCCTCGCGCGGCATGCCGAACACGACCGAGGTCTCCTCGTCCTGCGCCACCGTGCGGCCCCCGGCGCGGCGTACGTCGAGCAGACCTGACGCTCCGTCGCGGCCCATGCCCGTGAGCAGGCAGGCCGCGGCGCCGCTGCCGACCTCGCGCGCGATCGACTCGAAGAGCACGTCGATCGAGGGCCGGCACGAGTGCCGCTCCGGATCGCGCGTGAGGTGCAGGCGGCCGCCGCGCACCACGAGGTGCCGCTCGGGAGGCGCCATCAGCACGATGCGCGTGCCCGACGTGGGGCAGATCTCGGCGTCCTTGGCGTAGCGCACGGGGATGCTCGACTGCCCGTCGAGCCACTCGGCGAAGGCGTCGGCGAAGGGCTGGCCGATGTGGACCACGAGCAGGATCGGCACATCGAAGGTCTCCGGCAGCGAGCGCAGGATCTCCACCACCGCGCCCGGCCCGCCCGTGGAGGCGCCGATGGCGATGAGCCGCGTGCTGGCGTGCGGCGGAGAGACCTCGCCCAGCGGCATCGGCATGGTGGACGAGAGCGGCAACAGGCGGGCGCGCGGGTGGGTGATCACGCGGATGCGCGCCACCAGCTTCACCGTGGAGAGAAAGCGGCGGGCCCACGCGTCCGTGTCGCCGTCGGCGCGCGGCTTGTCGAGCACGTCCACCGCGCCCGCCGAGAGCGCCTCGTAGGTCTTGAAGAGCTCGCCGCGGTTCACCGACGCGGAGACCACCAGGATCGGCGTCGGGCAGTGCGCCATGATGTACTCGGTCGCGGCGAGGCCGCTCATGACCGGCATCATCATGTCGAGCGTGATCACGTCGGGCCGCAGCTTGAGGCACAGCTCGATGGCCTGCTTGCCCGTCTCGGCCTCGCCCGCCACCTCGAGGTCGGGATCGGTCAGGATCGTGTCCACGAGGTGCCCGCGGACCGTGCGCGAATCATCGACCACCAGGACGCGTGTCTTCGCCATTTGGGTTCACCCGACCAGCGAGCGGATGGTGCGCAAGAGGTGGCCCTGCTCGAAGTCGCCCTTGACGATGTAGGCGCGGGCGCCGGCCAGCTCGCCCTTCTTGCGGTCCTCGGGCGCGTCGCGGCTCGTCACCAGCACCGCGGGCGTCTTGGAGAGCTCCGGGTCCTTGCGCGTGAGCGCCACGAACTCGAACCCGTCGATGCCCGGCATCTCCACGTCCACCATGAAGAGCGCGTAGCGGCGCGCGCGGGCCATGACGAGGCCCTCCTCGGCGGAGGTGGCGAGCGCGACCTCGAAGCCCGCGGACTCGAGGATGCTCTTCTCCAGCATGCGCGTGGTGAGCGAGTCGTCGACGACCAGCACCGGCAGCTTCTCACGCAGCGGCGCGTCGGCCTCCACTGCGCGCACGGCCTCGGCGGCCTGGATGAGGCCCAGCGGATCGAGCACGAGCTGCGGATTTCCCTCCGCGTCCAGGCACGCGCCCCCCGCGAGCGGCTCGGCGGCGATGACGCTCGGCAAGGGCCGCAGGACCACGCACGCGGTGCCGATGAGCCGATCGACGCCCACGGCCGCGAGGCGCTCGCCCGACTGCACCACCACCGCCGAGCACACGGACTTCATGCGCCCGCGGCCCGGGCCACGCGAGAGCGCGCGCTCGAGCGGCAGGAACGGCACCATCTGGCCCTCGAAGGCCACCGTGTCGCTGTCGGCGCGGCGCACGAGATCCTCGGGCCGCACGCGCAGGGTGCGCCGGACGTTGTCGAGCGGCACCACCGCGACGCTGCCCGCGGCCTCCAGGAGGAGCCCGGTGATCGACGCGATCGACAGCGGCACGAGCAGGCCGAGCGTGAGCCCGCGGCCCGGCTCGCTCGTGAGCTCGACCTGTCCCTTGAGCTGGAGGGCCGTGTCGCGCACCACATCCAGGCCGATGCCGCGGCCGGAGATTTCGGTGAGCGCGTCGGCCGTCGAGAGGCCGCCCGCGAGCAGGAGGTCCGTGAGCTGTCGATCGGTCATCGCCTGTGCCTGCTCAGGCGTGGCGTGGCCCTTGCGCACGGCGGCCTCGCGGATGGCGGACATCGACAGCCCGCGGCCATCGTCGCTGCAGACGATGCGCACCTTGTCCCCGCGCCGCTCCACGGTGAGGTGCACGCGGCCCACCGCCGGCTTGGCGCGCGAGGTCCGCTCGCGCTCGCTCTCGATCCCGTGCGCCACCGCGTTGCGCACCACGTGCAGGAGCGCGCCGCGCAGGGCCGAGAGCACGTTGGCGTCGAGCCGCACCTCGCCGCCTTGCGTGGACCACTCCACCCGCTTGCCCTGCGCCTCGGCGGCGTCCCGGGCCGCGCGCTCCAGGGCCGGGAACACCGTCTGCGCCTGCACGAGCCGCATCCGCTGCGTCAGCTCGCGCACGCCCGACACCTCGTTGCCCACGCGCTCGACATCGAGGCGCAGCTCGCGGCGCAGGCGCTCGAGCTGGTTTCCCAGCTCCTCCACGAGGCCGCGCGTGCGCGGCGAGCCGACGAGGTCGCTGCCCGCGCGCTTCAAGGACACCTGCTCGCGCAGCATGAGAGAGAGATCGCGCAGGTGCTCGACCGTCTGCAGGTCGCGCCGCAACGAGCCGAGCAGGACGCCAGCCTCAGTGGCGCCGCGCAGCAGCGAGTCGAGATCGTCGATGGGCACGCGCACCGCGTCGATGCTCTCGGGCGCCTCCTTCGCCTGCGCTGGCCTCTGTGCCTCCGCGGGTCTGTCCGCCGGCAGCTCCAGCGCGCGTAGCTCGCGACGCACCTCGTCCAGTTGCTTGAACAGCGCGCCCGCCGCCTCCTGCGAGAGCGCCGCGGCCTCGCGATGCGACGACAAGACGCCCTCGAGCTCGTGCGACAGCTCGGCGATGCGCGCCTGCTTGACCACGCGCGCCGCGCCCTTGAGCGTGTGGGCGAGCCTGAGCAGCTTGGCCACCGTGCTGGTGGCTGCCTTGCCGCGCTCGAGCTCGAGCACTCCCGCCTGGAGTCCGTCGAGCAGCTCGCGGGCCTCCACGCGGAAGTACTTGTAGGGATCGTTCGCCATGGTCGTTCAGTGCCGATCGTGTGTGCGTCGCCTCGTTTGCGTTCAGGAGCTGGGAGTCACGCGCAGCGTGGCCAGCACGCGCGCGAGATCGATGATGCTCTTGGCCTCGTCGCGCGCCTGCACCACCTCGAGCACGCAGGGACGCTGCGCGCCGGGAGCGAGCCGGGTGATCGCTGACAGCGGCAGGCGCAGGAAGGCCTCGAAGTCGTCGAAGGCGAGGCCCAAGGGCTCGCTCTTTCCGCACAGGAGCATCCAGCGTGGCACCTCGCGCGGCGCCGGATAGCCCAGCACCTCCGCGAGCGAGAACACCGGCACCAAGAGGCCGCGCAGCCCGACGAGGCCGAGGAACGCGGGCGCCCGCGCCGGCACCGGCAAGAGCTTGGGCACGCGCACGAGGCCGGTCAGCTCCTCGAGCCGCACCGCGTGGGCGTCCCCCGCGAGCCGCAGCGCCAAGAGGTCGGCCGTGTCCTCCGACGCGCTCGCCGGGGCGGCCGCGAACGACGCGTCGAACGCGCGCCGCAGCTCGCTCACCCCCGCGACGGAGAGGTCGCTCATGTGCGCCCCAGGCGCACCGGCTTGCACCAATCGATCATCTCCCACCCCTGGGATGCTGCTCGGCTGCTGCGTCGCAAAACCATGGCGCCGTCGCGTGCGTGCAGTCAACCCCGCAGGCCATTTGTGTCGCATGTCGCACACATCGCGACGTGGGCCTTTGCTACTCTCGTCCACATGGCGGCGAAGAAGCGCGCAGCGCGCGAGCAGTCCCGCGATCCGGCCTTCGATCGCCTGGTTCGCGCGCTCAACGGACTGGGCGCAGCCGCGCTCGTGCGCAAGGCGTTCGCGGCCGAGGCCGTGCTCTCCCGCTTCGCGCCCGTGCCCCGCGGAGATCGCGCGCCCGCCCCCGAGCAGACCATCACTGGACAGGACGCCATCGCCCGCTGGCTCGCGCAGACGCCGCCCGGCACCACGTTCCTCCTCGACCCCAAGGCCGCGAAGGGCGCGGGCCTGTCGTGCGCCTATCTCATCCGCCACGGCGACTTCGAGAACGGCGGCACCTGGACGCTGACGCTCGCGGACGACGGACGCATCGCCACGCTCGAGCACCGGCCTTGGTCGCTCGCTTGAGGCTGCGCGCGCTCAGTACACTTCCGGACATGCACAAGTCTTCGCTCGCGGCCGCGCTCGCCGTCGCCTCCGCCCTCGCCGCGTGTCCCAGGCCTGTGCCCTCGCCGCCCGCCGAGATTGATGCGGGGACATCTGGGTCCTCCGGGAACGCAGGGGCGGACGCAGGTGCAGATGGCGGGACTTTAGCGGCGAGCGCGGGACCCGAGGACCTCTCCGCAGCGCTCGAACCCTATCGCGCCGACGCCGGGATGCCTGCGCTCGCGTCGGCGGCCTTCCGCGGGAGCACGCTGCTCGGCATCGGCGTCACCGGCGTGCGCAAGCTGGGCAGCCCCACGCCAGCCACCGTCAACGATCAGTGGCACCTCGGCTCGGACACCAAGGCCATGACGGCGACGCTCATCGGCGTCTACGTCGACCAGGGCCTCGTGCGCTTCGACGACACGATCGCCAGGCTGTTCCCTGGCGAGGCGATCGACCCGGGCTATCGCGAGGTGACGCTCGACCAGCTCCTGCAGCACCGCGGCGGCCTGCCCCACGACGTGCCGCCCGACATCTGGGGCGCGATGTGGGCCGATGGCGCAAAGCCCGAGGCGCGCCTGAAGGCGGTGCGTGCGCTCCTGGCGCGTCCGCCCGCACAGGCGCCGGGCACCTTCGTCTACGCCAACGCAGGCTACATCGTCGCCGGGGCGGCGCTCGAGCGCGCGGCCAAGGACACTTGGGAGAACCTGATCCTGCGCCGCCTGTGGATGCCGTTGGGCATGACCTCCTGCGGCTTCGGCGCGCCCGGCACGCCAGGCGGCAGCGATGAGCCTTGGGGACACAAGACGCAGCCCGACGGCACCCTGGAGCCGTTTGATCCTGCGCGCCAGGGCTCGGACAACCCGCCCTCGCTCGGTCCCGCGGGCACGGCGCACTGCACGCTCGCCGACTGGGGGAAGTTCCTCGCGCTGCACCTCGCGGGCGCGCGCGGCGAGCCGGGGACGCTCGTCTCCACGCAGACGCTCAAGCACTTGCAGACGCCGCCGCCGGGCGGCGAGTACGCGGCGGGCTGGTTCGTGGTGCCGCGCAAGTGGGCCGGCGGCGATGGCACGACCCTCGATCACACCGGCTCGAACACGCTGTGGCTCGCCAACACCTGGCTCGCGCCCGCGAAGAACCTGGCGATGATGACGGTGACCAACTGCGCCAACCCCAAGGCCGAGGCCGTGGTCGACCAGACCTTCGGGATGATGATCGGCCGCTACGCCAAGTAGCCTCCCAGAGGGCTCGCTGGCGCCCGCGTGCGTCCTTGCGGTACACGCCCCTGGATGCCCGTGCGACGACCCGGCTCCGCTCTCCTCGCGCTCGCTGTCTGCGCAGCGGGCACCCTGTGTGCGTGCGATCGTCCGCCTGCACCCGCAGCCGCGAGGCCCACCGACCCCGGCGCGGTGGCCACCTTCGTCGGCGGCCAGGTGACGCGCGCGGAGTTCGATCGCGAGAGCAAGCGCCTGCCGCCGCTCCTGCGCCCGCAGTTCGACACCATCCACGGCAAGCACGAGCTCGCGGTCTCGCTGGTCGACAAGAAGCTCCTCGTGCAGCACGCCAAGGAGCAGGGCTACGCCGCCGATCCCGAGCTGCGCCGGCAGGTCGACGAGCTCGAGGAGCGCCTCCTGGTGCAGGCGATGATGCAGCACGAGGAGAAGGCCCTCCCGCCCGCGACCGAGGCCGACGAGCGCGCGTACTACGAAGCGCACAAGCTGGAGCTGGCCGAGCCGGAGCGGGTGAAGCTCGCGCGCGTGCAGGTGAACGTGCCGGACAAGGCCACCGCGCCGGAGAAGGCCAAGGCCAGGGCGCGCATCGACAAGCTGCACGCGCAGCTTCAAGCCGGTGTGCCGCTCGCGAAGGTCGCGCCGCAGGGAGATGGCCCGGAGAAGGCGCGCGGCGGCGAGCTGGGCGTGTTCGCCAAGGGTGAGCTCAACGATCGCGATCTCGAGCGCGCGGCGTTCGCGCTGAAGAAGCCGGGCGACCTCTCGCCGGTGACCGAGTCGCGCGAGGGCCTCGCGGTGGTGGTGCTGCTCGAGAAGAAGCCGTCGCGCCTCGCGCCGTTCGAGGAGCTGCGCCAGAGCATCCACGACAAGCTCGAGCTCATCCGCAAGCGCAAGGCGTTCGATGAGCTGCGCGAGCGCCTGCGCAAGAAGGCCAACGTCCACATCGACGACAAGGCGCTCCAATGATCACGCGCGCGCTCGCGATCTCGCTCTCTTGCCTGACCCTCTGCACGCTCGCCTGCGGCGACAAGACCATGCTGGCCAAGGTCGGCGACACGAAGCTGCACCAGAGCGATCTCGACGCCTACGTCGCCGGCCGGAGCGAGCTGCGCTCTTCACCGGACGCGCTGCAGGAGCTCATCGACAGCGCCATCCTCGCCGAGGGCGCCAGGCGGCGCGGGCTCCTCGACGATCCGCTCGTGCGGGCGCGGGTCGAGCAGGCGGCGCGCGAGGTGCTGCGGCAGGCGCTGGTCGATCGCGCGCGTGAGGCGGTGGCCAATCCGCAAGCGCTGACGGCGCGCTACGAGGCGGAGAAGGTGAAGCTCTCGCGGCGCCAGGTGCACGTGGCCTCGATCGTGCTGCATGTGGTGCCGGGCAAGGTGTCGCTCGAGCAGGCGAGGGCCAAGGCCTTCGAGCTGCGCGGCAAGGCGCTGCAGGGCGCGGACTTCCAGGCGCTCGCGCGCGAGAACTCGCAGGATCCGACCGGGCCGTCGAAAGGCGGCGATCTGGGTCCGCTGCTCGAGGGCCAGGTCGATTCGGTCTTCTTCACCGCGGCGGCCGGCCTGAAGAAGGGCGAGCTCTCGCAGCCGGTGGAGCTGGGCTACGGCGTGTTCCTGCTGAAGGCCCTCGATGAGCCCAGGCTGGTGACGCCCACGTTCGATGAGGCCCGTCCGCGGCTCGAGGTGGCGGCGCGCAACGAGGCAGAGGCGCGGCTGCTCGCCGACCTGCGCGCGGCGATTCCGGTGGAGCAGCACCCCGAGCGCCTGCCCGCCAAGGCTGCCGCCGCGCGTTGAAATTTCGCGCCGGTGTTGGGCGTCAGACTTGTCCGAAGGGGCGGAGGATCACGCACAGTGACGCTGGAATCGACGGTTCTCCCGGCGCATGTTCGCGCCTCGGGATAGTCCGGATTGTGTCGCCGAACCGATTCTGCTAAAGTGCGCGTCTCCGACGGGCATGACCTGACGACAACCTAGACGGGGCGACTCCCACTCAAGCGATGCTGAAGGTACCCGCCATCACCCGGGCCGCGCTTTGCTGCGCGGTGGTCACCCTTTTGTCTCTGCCTGCCCAGGCGGGCGACACGGGCGTGGCCGCGATCTGGCCTGCGACTCCGCTGCGCGCGGGCGCGAACACGGCCGATCTGGCCTTCGACGTCACGGGCGCCTCTGATCAGATCGTGATCGACGCGATCGGCAGCTCGATCAGCGCCGGCAGCTTCGCCAGCGTGCACAACCTCATCGTCGGGCGCGACCGCTCAGGGGCCATCGCCTTCCGCGCGCAGCTCCCGCTGGCCATCCCGTACCCGGCCGACGGCGTCCTCACCGTCACCGCCTCGGCCATCGCGCAGGACGGCACGCACTCGCCCGCGCTCACGGTGCGCTTCGACAGCAGCGCCGGCACGCCCGGATTCGCCGGCCCGGTCGAGGTCAAGGCCGACACCGCGAACGGCTCGCTGCTCTTGCGCGTGCCGACGAACGGCCCCGTCGCGCAGGGCACGGCGGCCGTCTCGCTCTTCAGCGCCCAGGCCTTGCGCACGGTCGGCGGCAATTTGCAGCGCGCGCACGCGAGCGCCATCATCGATGCGCCGTCACTCTCGGCGCGGCCCGAGGTGAACACGCCTGGGCTCATCACCTTCTCGGTGCCCGTCGATCTCACCACGCTCCCCGGCGACGGCGTGGTGGTGGCCGACGTGCAGCTCACCGACCCCTTCGGCCGCTCGGTGCACACCAGCACCGTCGAGTTCACCAGCGCCGCCGAGTTCGACACGCTCCTGGGCATCTCGGTCTCGCCCACCTCCATCGCGCTCACGCAGGGCTACGGCCAGCGCGTGCCGCTCACGGTCACCGCGCGCTTTGCCATCTCGGGCGCCGTGCAGCTCACGCGCACCGGCCAGGGCGTCGGCTACTCCTCGCGCAACCCGGACGTCGCGGGCACGAGCCCCGCGGGCGACGTCATCGCGCGCCAGAACGGCAGCACCGACGTCGACGTGACCTTCGGCGGCTTCACCGCCTCGGTGCCAGTGGTGGTCGACAGCGACGCGACGCTCGACCATCTGGAGCTCGCGCCGGCCGCGCCCAGCATCGATCACGTGGGCGGACACGTGCAGCTCTCGCTCACGGGCGTCCTCAGCACGGGCCTTCGGCCCGACCTCACGCCCTCGGGCGCGGGCACGGTGTGGTCCTCGGCGGACACCACGCTCTTCACCGTCTCGCCGGACGGCCTCGTCACCTCGCGGCGGCCGGGCTCGGGGCTCATCACCGCCACGAACGGCCAGCAGGCCATCTCGGTGCGCGTGGAGGCCCTCGACGCGCCGCCCACGGTCACGCTGCTCGCGCCGGGCTCGGTGGCCGCGGGCACGTCCTTCATCGTGTCCACGGACGCGCAGGACGACGTGGGCATCGACCACGTGCAGTTCCTCGTCAACGGCGTGCCCGCGCTCACGGCGCAGAAGCCTCCGTTCACGCTGCGGCTGCAGGCGCCTCCGTACGGCGGCCAGACGCTCAAGCTCGCGGCCACCGCCACCGACACCGGCGGGCACTCGGTGCGCTCCGCGGACGTGTTCGTCAACGTGACGGGCGCGCAGGCGGGCTCGGCGACGCCGGTCGTCTACGACAACCCGCAGCCGGGCGCGCTCCTCATCGAGGGCATCCCGGTGGTGCTGCGCGTGACGAGCGGCGACTGGACCACGGGAGAGCTCTCGGCCGCCGACTTCCAGCAGGTGAACTTCAGCGTCAACGGCGTCGCGGTGGGCACGGCCAACAACCCGCGCATGGAGGCGCGCCAGCACCAGACGACGGACGAGAATGGCCAGCCGAAGATGGAGACGCTCTACGTGCCGCTCTGGGAGACCACCTGGACGCCGCCGGCGGGCTCAGGCGGGACCTCGGCGGTGCTGCGCGGGGACGGCCTGGATCGCTTCAGCGCCATGGCGCACGGGGACGCGCTGCTCGTGCGCATCGCCTCACCGACGGCGCCGCTCGTGACCATCAAGTCGCCCGTGGGCGCGCAGGCCGACGCGACCGAGAGCGTGCCGTTGGTGGTGAGCGGCACGGTGGGCGATGTGACGCTGGCCCTGGGCGCGACGGTGACCCTGCTCGTCGATGGCAACGCGGTGGCGAGCCAGCAGGTGCGCCAGTCCGAGGGCGGGAGCCTCGCGGGGTCCTCGCCGTTCTCGCTCTCGTGGACGCCGCCGCACGAGCGCGTGGGCAAGCTCGTGCACGTCGAGGTCTCGGCGACCGACACGTCCAATCTCACCACGCGTATCGGCTTCCAGGCGCTGGTGCGGCCGCTCGCGCCGCCGCTCGTGTCGGTGCTCTCGCCCGCGGACCAGGCGAGCGTCATCGCCGGGCAGCAGATCACGCTGACCGCGTCGGTGCTGGGCGTGCGGCCCGACGGCTTCCTCGTCACCTGGGTGGCGGACGGCGTGCCGGTGGGCATCTCGACGGCGGCGCCGTATGCGCTCGCGTACACGGTGCCTGCCTCGGCGGCGGGGCGCACGGTGCAGCTCGAGGCCGACGCGCAGGACGCGAACGGCCAGCACGGCTATTCGACGGTGACCATCGCGGCCATCGCCGACAAGAACCCGCCCTCGCTCTCGATGGTCACGCCGCGGGACGGCGCCGACGTGGCGGATTCGCAGGACCTCCTGGTCACGGTGGCGGGCCTCGATGACGTGGACGTGGCCTCGGTGGACATCCTCCTCGACGGCGCGGTGGTGCCGGAGGTGGCCAAGCCCAACCGCAACGGCAACGTGGCCGGCTCGTTCATCGCGCACTCGCTCGTGCGCGCCGCCTCGCTCGCGGGCTCGCCCACGCACCGCATCGGCGCGCGCGCGACGGACCCTTCGGGCAACGTGGGCTACGCGCCTGAGATCACCATCCACACGCACCCGGACGCGCCGCCGCAGGTGAGCTTCACGCGGCCCGAGGATGGCTCGACGGTCACCGAGCACACCACCCTCGAGGTCGTGGTGAACGCGGTGGACGACGTGGCGGTGAAGCAGGTGGCGCTCTCGGTGAACGGCGCGCCGCTGGCCACGGCGACGCGCGCGCCCTACGTGTTCCTGGTGCCCGCGGGCAGCGCCGGGGCGAACGGCGCCACGCTCACGTTGCATGCCGTGGCGACCGACAGCTCCAATCTCACCTCGTCGGCCGACCTGAACCTCTCCGTGCAGAAGGACAAGAAGCCGCCGCTCGTGGGCTTCCGCGCGCCGCTCGCCGACGCGCACGTGTTCGCGGGACGCACGCTCGCTGTGCAGGTGCTGGCCTCGGATGACGTGGCG
>JAFEBC010000611.1 GCA_018266095.1 Deltaproteobacteria bacterium | reverse complement strand
CGATCACGCCCCCGATCACGTTCGCGCCGTGCCCGACGGCGAGCGCGTCCAGCCCGCGGACGCTCTGGCCTTCGAGGAATTCCTCCTCGCGCAGGGCGCTCCGGCCCAGCCCGCCGCCGCCGGTCCGCTCGCCACCTACGAGCTCGACCTCGCCGAACGCACGCACGTCCACGAGCACGCGGGCCCACACGCACCAGGCGCTCACTCGCATGCCCCCGGCGCGCCTCACGGCCACTCCCACGGCCCCGGCCAGTCGCACGGCAGCGGCGCTCTGCAGCACTTCGCCGCCGCTCTCGAGTCGACGCTCGCGCTCCCCGCGTACGCCCTCGAGCTCCCGCAATTCGCCCCGCCTGCCGTCGAGCAGCCCCAGACGCTGACGTTGCCCTCCTGGCTGCGCCCGGCTCGCGCCCAAGCGCCCCCGCGCGTCTAGGCCGTCGCCCTTCGAAGGCCAACATCCACTCAGGCCTCATCGCGTGCTGCACGCCTCGTCGCGTGCGCGCGTCGATCCCCGCTCACGCCCGGACAGTCCATGCTCGCCATGCTTTTCTTGGTCCTCTCGCAGGCCGCCGCACCTGAAGCGTCCTCGTCGACCGAGGCCGCCCCAACGCCAACACCCGTCCCCGATTCCGCGCCCCAATACACGGCCACCATCGAATCCCCCCGCGACTTCACCGCCGCCAGCTCCCGCTCCGTCCGCGACAAGGACTTCCTCTCGCGCCCCATGTCGTCCCCCGAGGACATCCTGCGCGTCGTCCCCGGCCTCGTGCTCGCGCAGCACCAGGGCGGCGGGAAGGCCGACCAGCTCTTCCTGCGCGGCTTCGACGCCGATCACGGCACCGACGTCGCCGTCTCCCTCGACGGCATCCCCGTCAACCTCGTCTCGCACGCGCACGGCCAGGGCTACGCCGACCTCCACTTCCTCATCCCCGAGGTCATCGAGCGCGTGGACGTGAGCAAAGGTCCCTACTTCGCGGACCTGGGCGACTTCGACACCGCTGGCGCCGTCAACCTCGTCACCCGGAAATCGTTTGAGACCTCCCAGGTCAACGTCCAAACCGGCTCCTTCGGCACCTGGCGCGCGCTCGGCATCGCCGCCCCGCAGAGCGACAGCGTGCAGTCCTGGTTCGCCGTCGAGCTCTACGGCACGCAGGGCCCGTTCGTGAACCCAGAGCGCCTCGAGCGCACGAACCTCTTCGGCAAGGTGACCGTCCCGCTCGGCGGAAGGTCCGACGTCTCGCTCCTCTTCAACGCGTACAGCTCCAGTTGGACCGGCAGCGGCCAGATCCCGCAACGGCTCGTCGACGCCGGCTTCTTGGATCGCTTCGACGCCATCGATCCCACCGAGGGCGGCTCCACCGAGCGCCAGCAGGTCATCCTCACGCTCAGCGCCCGCGCCGACTCACGCACGCGCCTCAGCGCCGCGCTCTCGTTCATCCGCTCGGGCCTCGTGCTCTTCAACGACTTCACGTTCCAGGCCAACGACCCCGTCCACGGCGACGAGATCGAGCAGGACGACGACCGCACCGTGCTGGCCGCCAACGTGCGCTTCGACCACAACTTCCGCGACGACCTCCTCCCCGGCACGCTCATCGGCTCGTTCGGCGCCCAGGCCAGGAGCGACGGCATCCACGCCGCCCTCTGGAAGGTCGAGAAGCGCGCCCGCCTCGCGGCCTGCCTCGCCAGCGCCAACCCCTGCGTCGACACCGACACCCGCGAGACCTCCGGCGCCGGCTGGGCCCAGCTCGACTGGCGACCCAACGACTGGCTCCGCGCGATCGTGGGCGCCCGCTTCGACCAGTTCCAGTTCGACGTGAGGTCCAACAAGCCCGACGGCAGCATCGACGCGAGCCACCCTCAGCCGCTCGACCCCGTGCGCGCCCGCTCGATCTTCAGCCCCAAGGCGAGCCTCGTCCTCAAGCCCGTCAACCCATGGGAACTCTTCGTCAATTTCGGCAGCGGCTTCCACTCGAACGACGCCCGCAGCGCCATCGAGACGGGCGCGGCCCAGGCCCTCCCGCGCGCCCTCGGCGGCGAGGTCGGCGCACGCCTGAACCTCCTCGACGACACGCTCGCCCTCGCCACCTCGCTCTGGTACCTGCACCTCGCCAGCGAGCTCGTCTGGAGCGGCGACGACGGCGGCACCGAGCCGTCCGACCCGACCACGCGCAAGGGCATCGACCTCGAAGGCCGCTGGCAGCCGCTCCCCTGGCTCACCGCCGACCTCGACCTCTCGCTCGCGCAGGCCCGCACCACACCAAACATCGGCAACGGCGGCGCCATCGCCCTCGCACCGCCCGTCACGCTCACGGCCGGCCTGTCCGCGCACCACCCGAGCGGCCTCTCCGGCAGCCTGCGCCTGCGCCACATCGGCGAGCGCCCTGGCACCGAATGGACCCCGGACGACGGCGTTCCCCTCTGCACCGCGAGCACGCCCGCCGGGGCAGATTGTT
Organism: Deltaproteobacteria bacterium; assembly: GCA_018266095.1. Taxonomy (GTDB): domain Bacteria; phylum Myxococcota; class Myxococcia; order Myxococcales; family 40CM-4-68-19; genus CAIWCD01. The sequence goes on along the minus strand of JAFEBC010000611.1, from coordinate 6,817 downwards.
ACCTCATCGCCAAGGGTTACACCGTCCTCGACGCCCAGGTCGGCTACGCCACCAAGCGCTACTCGGTGACGCTCATCGCCGAGAACCTGACCAACGCCGACTACCGCGAGGCCCAGTTCGCCAACTCAAGCCGGGTGATCAACCCGCCAGCCGGAAACACCACGTCGACCAGCGGCGCGCCGTGGACCCCCGAGGACCACGCGGTGCAAGACATCCACTTCACGCCGGGCGCGCCGTTCTCGCTTCGGCTGTCCGTGAGCGCCTTTTTCTGACTCTCTTTTCAAAGGAAGCCCCGACCGGCCTGCAGTTCGCAGGCCCACCGGGGCGTCGGGGTCCCTTCCGCGCGAGTTCCGCAGGCGGCCCGGATCCAAATGAAAAGTCCCCGGCGCCCGCGTGGGCCGCCGAGGACTGTTCGAAGCCCGGAAGGGACCCGGACGGCGCGGTGGGCCGTCCGCTTACTGCACCGACCACGTCGGATCACAAGCGTACTGCGGGCACCCGCCGTTCGCCCCCGGCCAGCTCGCCAACGTGTACCCCTCCGAGCAGGCGCGCATGTTCATCGGGCACACCGACTGGACCACGCAAGCGGCCGGCACGAGGCAGCGGTTCGCGTCACGCGAGTACGCGCGCGTCTGGCCCGACGGGCACGCCGACATCTTGAACTCCGGGCACACCTGCGTGACCGGCAGCTTGGCGAACACCTGGTTCGCCGTGAGGATGGTCTGCGTCGCGCCCTTGTCGTTCTTGGTCGCCTTCATCTTGCCGGCCGTGAGCGCGCCGTGGCTGCGGACCTGCTCGGTCATCCAGCCCGCGTCGGCCAGGCCGACCATCGCGCCGGTCACGTCGGGGCTGGAGAAGTACTTGCCCTCGCCGGTGATGCGGTTGAGCGCGTACTCCGTGTCGCACGAGGCCGCCGTGCACGAGGCCTTCGCCGAGCCGTCCGTCACCGTGTAGAACGCGTCGTTGCCCTGCGCCGTCTGGCCGGGCATGCCGCGGTAGGCGGCCGTCACGTTGAGGACCTTCTTCGAGTCGATCGTGCCGTAGAGGACGACCTCGCCCAGCGCCGCCGCGTTCAGGTCCTTGACCATCGAGGCCGGCACGCCCGACTTCGAGTAGTCGATGGAGTCCACCAGCGTCTTGGTGTTGCTCTTGAGCGCCGTCACGTAGCGGCCCGAGCACGCGCCCATGTTGCAGGTGCGGTTGTCCGGCGCGAACACGAACATCTGGCTCTTGGCGGCCGTCGCGTCGTCCTCGTTCTCGTCCATGCCGACGGCGCCGCCGCAGGCCGCGAGGGCGAAGAGGGCCACAACCGAGAGCTTCATCGTGTTCTTGAGGGCGATCTGCATGGCGTGCTCCGTCAGAAAAGGGCGCTGAGATGTTCGAACTGGCTGACCCCGGAACCACCCCCCGGGCGTCGATTGCGGGCGCCGTGTACCAGCGCGAATCCGGGCTGTAAAGTCTTGGGCTGCACAGAGAGGTGTCAGACGATTTTATTCATGTGTAAATACATGCGCTTGAGCTGATTGTTTCAACGTGAGATCGCGTGTCGCGAAACTGGTCACCGATCGTCGGATCGATCTGGAGCATGGATACACCACATCGAAATCATTGTAGAATTTCACGATGGAGCGCGAGGAGTCCAGGTGTCCAGGACATGGTCGAATGTTCCCCTCTGAAACCCCGGTTGGAGCATGCGGGCGCAGGGGTCGAAAATCGACCAAGGTCGGAGTTGTTCAGGAAGGAGACAGCGTCGAAGCCTCTTCCAGCATGACCAACCGCCGGGCAGGGCGAGGAGGGCGGTTCCGCGGCATGCCCGATCGCAGCCTCACGTGTAGCCAGAGCGTGCCCGGGGCGTGGGGGAGATGCGCGCCGACTTGAGCGCGCGGCACACCAAGGCTCTCGCCCGGAGCTCCCAGCACCTCGCGGATGCGAGGTGCCGGTCGTGCCGCTGGCCTCCAGGAGGCGCGCGCTCCCCCACGCCCCGGGCACGCGGACGTAGTACTGTCCCGCCCTCATGCGCCTCGTCACCGCCCTCCTCGCCCTCCTCGCCCTGCCCGCCCTCGCCGCTGACACCGTCCCCGGCCAGGCCGAAGTCCTCGGCTTCACCCCCTCCGGCTCCGTCGCCGTCCTCCTCGAGCACGGCGTGCAGGACGGCACCGGCTTCCCCTGGGCGCGCGCCACCTTCTATGAGGTGAAGAAGCAGCGCATGGTCGACCAGCCGCTCGAGGTGCGCCTGGAGACGCCCGACGCCACCGAGGCGCAGGCCATCGACAAGGTGAAGGCGCTCGCGGACGAGAAGCGCCAGAAGCTCAAGCTGGAGAAGTTCGTGCCCGGCAAGCACATCGCGCGCGACGAGAAGGGGCAACTCTTCGACTCTGAGGGCGCGCCCATCGGCAGCATCGAGGTCAAGACGCGCAAGTTCGGCGGCAAGGCGCCCAAGGTCTGCGACGCGCCGTTCAAGCCCATCCTGGTCACCGTGAAGATGATCTGGATGGACGACGACAAGCCGCAGACGCTCCTCGCGGACAAGGCCACGCCCAAGGACCGCGCGTGCCTCATCGACTGCGAGTTCGACCAGGTGTTCGCGCTGAACCAGTCGGTGCTGGTGACCTTGAAGTGCGACGCGCCGGGCTTCGAGGGCGCGCAGAAGCAGACGGTGGCTGTGCCGGTGTGGACGCGCTACGGGCTCGACGTGGACTATGAGGCCCTCGGCGCGCAGCAGGCCGCGCAGGACGCGGCGAAGGCCCAGGCGGCGCCCGCGGCGGGTGGGGCAGCAGCGGGTGCCGCTTCCTCCACGCAGGCTGCACCGGCTCCGGCGGCGCCGAAGTAGCAACATGACCGCGCGCAAGACCCAGCGGCTGTCGGCGTCGCGGCCGCGTGATCTCGCCGAGGCAGCGCGGCTCTTGCGCGAAGGTGGGCTCGTCGCCTTCCCCACCGAGACCGTCTATGGCCTGGGCGCGCACGCCCTGGAGCCGCTGGCCGTCCGCGCGATCTTCGCGGCCAAGGGGCGGCCCTCGCACAACCCGCTCATCGTGCACGTGGCTGAACCCGCGCGGGCGCAGGCGCTGGTGACCGAATGGCCGGCGAGCGCACAGACTCTCGCGGACGCCTTCTGGCCCGGCCCGCTGACGCTGGTGCTGCCCAAGACGTCCGACGTCCCCGATGAGGTCACGGCCGGCGGCCCGACGGTCGCGCTGCGTTGCCCGTCGCACCCGGTCGCGCGCGAGCTCATCGAACGCGTGGGCGCGCCCATCGCGGCCCCGAGCGCCAACAAGAGTGAGCACGTGTCGCCGACCACGGCCGCGCATGTGCTCGCGGACCTCGACGGCCGCATCGACGCGGTGCTCGACGGCGGCCAGAGCGGGCTGGGCATCGAGTCGACGGTGGTGTGGCTCTCGGAGGGACAGTGGCGCGTGCTGCGGCCCGGGAGCGTCACGCAGCAGCAGCTTCACGACGTGCTCGGCGTCGCGCCAAGGCCGGACCTCGCGCAGTCGAACGTGTCCGCGTCAAGCGGGCAGGGCACAGGGGCTGAGCGGATGCCGCCTGCGGCGCACGCGTCTCCGGGCCTGATGAAGCGCCACTACGCGCCCGCTGGCACCGTGCGGCTCCTCGACGCGGCCACGCTCGCGCGCGAGTCCGACCATCTGATGAAGACGCAGGGCTCCCTCGGCGTCCTGCTCTGCGGCGAGGAGGTCCCGGTGCCGTCCGGCGCCCACGGCATGCGGCTCCCGCGCGATCCCGCCGGCTACGCGCGCGGCCTCTACGCGGCCCTGCGCGACCTGGAAGAGCTCGGCTGCGCCGCGATCGCGATCCAGGCCGTCCCTGAGGACCCGTCCTGGGCCGCGATCGCCGACCGCCTGCAGCGCGCCGCGGGTTGAGCGCGGCACCCCTCGTCGAACGCCGCTGCGCAGCTACTTCACCGCCGCCTTCAGCTCCGCGATGTTCAGCTTGCGCATGCCCATCATCGCCTTCATCGCGCGCTGCGCCTTGGTCTTGTCCTTCTGATTCAAGACCTCGCCGAGGATGCTGGGCACGATCTGCCACGAGATCCCGTACTTGTCCTTGAGCCAGCCGCACTGGGACTCCTCGCCGTCCTTGGTGAACTTGGCCCAGAGCGTGTCGATCTCCTTCTGCGTCTTGCAGTCCACGAAGAGCGAGAACGCCTCCGAGTGCTTGAAGATGGGCCCGCCGTTGAGCGCGTGGAAGCGCTGCCCGTGCAGCTCGAAGATGACCGACATCACCGTGCCCGCCGGCCCCGGCCCGCCCGCGCCGTAGTGCGTGACGCTGATGATCTTGGACTTGCCCTTGAACACCGAGCAGTAGAACTTCGCGGCCTCGTGCGCCTCTTTGTCGAACCAGAGAAACGGGGTGATCTTCTGCATGTGTGACTCCTGTGTGGATTTGAATGATTGGACTGCTGCGCGCCGCGGAACTCATCGGCGCGCGGACTGAAAAGTCGCCGCGGCTCAGGCCGCCGGGATGAGCTTCGCCAGCTTGCCCAGCTCGCTCTCCCAGCCCATGACCGCGCGCTGCGTCCAGACCTCGTCGTGCATGGCCTCGATGGTCAGCTTGAGCTTCACGTTCGCGCCGGCCTGGGTCAGCTCGAGGTGCGTGTCATTGGGGTAGGGCGCGACGCCCGGCACGAAGTCGACCATGTTCGTCAGCACGAGCCGCTTCTGCGGCACCACCTCGCGCACCGTCGCGCGGATCTCGTTGCGCACCGGCATCCCCGAGCGCTTCATGAACTCGATCTGCTCTGCCCCCGTGGCGAACATCGCGTAGTGCAGCGTGCCGCCCGCGCGCAGGTCGAGGCCCAGCACCTCCACCGCGAAGCCGTCCGGCCCCCACCAGGACTCGATGCCCTTCTTGGTGGTCCACAGGTCCCACACGTCGGCGAGGGGGGCCTTGAACGCGCGCTCGATGACGATCGTCTTCTTGGTCATTTCTTCTCCTCGCGCTTGCGCGCCTGTGCGGTGGCCTTCAGCGCCAGGGCGAAGCGGTCGAGCCGCGTCTCCCAGTGGCGACGGATGTGGGCGAGCCAGGCGTCCAGCTCGCGGAAGGGCTCCTCGCGCAGCGAATAGAAGCGCTGCTGCCCGGCGGGGCGGACCTGCACGAAGCCCGCGTTGTGCAGGATGCGCAGGTGCCGCGAGACGCCGGACTGGTGGATGTCCACGGCCTGCACGAGGTCGTTCACGGCCTGCTCGCCCGAGAGGAGCGCCTCGATGATGCGGCGCCGCGACGGGTCGGCCAGGACCTCGAAGGCGTCGGTCTGCCTGGCGATGAGGTTCAGCATGGTGCATATGCATACACGTGCATATGCATGAAGTCAACTCCGCGCGTGCCGTCCTTCGGAGAAGGTTCGTGCGTCTCGTGGCCGCCGGGCGCGCTCCGGGGGAGGGGTCCGCTGGGCGTACGCCGGTCGCGCTCTGGGGGAGGGGCCCGTGCTCGGACATGCATGCTTCGGCCTGCCCGACGCCCGCCTTCAGCGGGCGTTGTGCTCACATCGCCGGTTGGGTGCGCCCTCGCATGAACTGCGCGCGGACCCCTCCCCCAGACCACGCCCGGCTCTGGGTCCGGGCGGGTGGCTCATCGCAGAGGGGTGCGTGGACGGCCTGTCGCGTGCCTGACGGCTTGCCTACGCGGCGGCGACGAGGCCGGCCACACGCGCATTGTTCACGAGCAGCGCGATGTTGGCTTCGATCGACCTTCCGCCCGTCGCGCGCGCCACGGCCTTCAGGAGGTACGGCGTCGCCTCCTTGCCGCTCATGCCGTGGGCCTTCGAGTCGCGCAGGGCCACCATCAGCGCGGCCTCGATCTCGCGCTTGGTCAAGGGCGACGGCGGCGGCACGCAGAGCAGGACGGCGCTCGGCAACCCCAGCACGTCCCAGTGCATCTTCAGCGCGCGGCGCACCGAGGCGGGGTCGTCGAAGCGGTGCTCGAGCTTGAGGTTCGAGCTGTCCGTGTAGAACGCCGGCAGCTCGCTCGTGCCGTAGCCGAAGACGGGGATGGCCATCGTCTCCAAGAGCTCCGCCGTCGCGGGCACATCGAGGATGGCCTTGGGCCCCGCGCTGACGATGCACACGGGCCGGCGCGCCATCTCTTCCAAGTCGCTGGAGATGTCGAGCGGCTCGTCGGGGCTCATGCGCCGGTGCACGCCGCCGATGCCGCCCGTGGCGAACACGCGGATGCCGCACTGGTGCGCGATGAGGCTCGTGGCACTCACGGTGGTCCCTGCGTCCCGGCCCTCGGCGAGGAGCGCCCCGAGATCGCGCACGCCGGCCTTCGCGGGCTTGCGCGCCGGATCCGCGAGCTGCGCCAGTTGCTCCATCGTCGCGCCCACGAGGATGCGCCCACCCAGGATCGCGATCGTCGCCGGCACGCTCCCGCCCGCGCGCACCGCGTCCATGCACTTCTGCGCCGTCTCCAGGTTGTGCGGCGGCGGCAGGCCCTGCGCGATGACGCTCGACTCCAGCGCCACCACGCGGCCAGAGGGCAGGGCGTCCTTCACTTCGGGTGCGATGTCGATGAGCTCAGCGAGGGCAGGGCGCATGTCGAGCCTCCGATCGAGGCCCGTTGTACGCCTGGATTCAGCGCGGCAGAAGCCCCAACGTCTCGGCGAGCGCAGGCCCGTACCAGGTGCGCTCCGACTCGCCAGCGCCCGCGAGCGCGTGCTCGGGAGTCTCGATGTAGCCGACGTAGCCATCGGCGAGGCCCACGAGCGCGAACGGAACCGGCGAGCGCATCCGCAGCGCATTCGCGAGCTCACCCACGGGCTCGCCCGGCACACCCTGGAGCACGAGCCCCGGCAGCCCCACCT
>JAFEBC010000610.1 GCA_018266095.1 Deltaproteobacteria bacterium | reverse complement strand
GTGCTCACGCGGCCACCTCCTCCTTGTGCGGAGTGGTCGTTCCGTACAGATGCGCCTCGTGCGCCATCTCGTGGCGCAGCTCCTTGACCTCGGCCATGGCGACCGCGGGCAGGAAGCGCAGGAACAGAAGGAACAGGGTCGAGAACAGGCTGATGGTGCCGATGTAGAGGCCGATGTCCACGAACGTCGGGTGGAACATCGCCCAGCTCGACGGGATGAAGTCGCGGTGGAGGCTCGTCACGATGATGACGAAGCGCTCGGCCCACATGCCCACGTTGATGAGCAGCGAGGCGACGAAGATGACCGCCAGGTTGTTGCGCATCTGCTTGGCCCAGAAGAGGTGCGGCAGCACGCAGTTGCAGAACACCATCACCCAGAAGATGTCGCGGTACGGACCCGAGCGGCGGTTCAGGAAGACGAAGAACTCGAACCCGTTGTCGGAGTACCAGGCGAAGAAGTGCTCCATCAGGTAGCCGTACGAGACGATCATGCCCGTCACCAGGATGACTTTGCACATCGCGTCGATGTGCCGCATGGTGATGACGTGCTCCATCTTCATGAAGTGCCGCGCCGGGATCATCAGCGTGAGCACCATGGCGAAGCCGGAGAACACGGCGCCGGCGACGAAGTAGGGCGGGAAGACCGTCGTGTGCCAGCCCGGGAGCACTGACACGGCGAAGTCGAAGGACACGACCGAGTGCACGGAGAGCACGAGCGGCGTGGCGATGCCGGCGAGCAAGAGGTACGCGATCTTGTAGTGGTTCCAAGCGCGCGCCGACCCGCGCCAGCCGAGCGCGAGGAAGCCGTAGATCATGCGCCGCGTCTTGTCCGTCGAGGCGTCGCGCAGCGAGGCCAGGTCGGGGATGAGGCCGAGGAACCAGTAGAGCGCCGAGGTCAGACCGTACGTCGAGACGGCGAACACGTCCCACATCAGCGGGGACTTGAAGTTCGGCCAGATCTCCATCGTGTTCGGGTACGGGAGCAGCCAGAACATGGCGAGCCACGGACGGCCCGTGTGCAGGAACGGATACAAGAGCGCGCACACGACGGCGAAGATGGTCATCGCCTCGGCCGAGCGGTTGATGCTGGTGCGCCACTTCTGCTGGAAGAGCAGCAAGATGGCCGAGATGAGCGTGCCGGCGTGGCCGATGCCGATCCACCACACGAAGTTCGTGATGTCCCAGGCCCAGCCGACGGGGATGTTGTTGCCCCACACGCCGATACCGGTCGAGACGAGGTAGCCGATGGCCCCGACGAGCACGCCCGTGCCCATCAGCGCGATGGCGAACATGCCCAGCCACGCCTTCCCCGGCTTCTGCCAGTTGAAGGCGAGCAGGCTCTTGGTCAAGGAGCCATCGGTCTGCTCACCGAGGATGAGCGGAGCCTCTTCCAGCTCGGCGCGCGCGGCGCGGGCCTTGGTGCGAAGTTCGGCGATGGCGGCGTTCATGCCAGCTCCGGGTTCGGGTTCTTCAGCTTGGCGAGATAGGCCGTGCGCGGACGCGTGCCCAGCTCGTGCAACAGGTCGTAGCGGCGCTCGTCCTTGTGCAGCTTGGACACGCGGCTCTCCGGATCGTGCAGCGAGCCGAAGGTGATGGCCTTGGTGGCGCAGGCCTGCTCGCACGCCGTCACGATGTCGCCGTCCTTGATCTGCGTGCCGGCGACGCGCGTGTCGATGCGGGCGCGCTCGATGCGCTGCACGCAGTACGTGCACTTCTCCATCACGCCACGGGCGCGGACGGTGACGTCCGGGTTCATGACCATCTTCTCCACGTCCGTGTAGTTGGTCGTGTACGAGAAGAAGTTGAAGCGGCGCACCTTGTACGGGCAGTTGTTCGAGCAGTAGCGGGTGCCGACGCAGCGGTTGTAGACCATCTCGTTCAGGCCCTCGTCCGAGTGGACGGTGGCGTTCACGGGGCAGACGTACTCGCAGGGCGCCATCTCGCAGTGCACGCACATCAGCGGCTGCGAGATCGTCGAGGGGTTCTCGGCGTCGCCCTCGTAGTAGCGGTCGATGCGCAGCCACTGCATCTCGCGGCTCTTGGCGATCTGCTCCTTGCCGACGATGGGGATGTTGTTCTCGCTCTGGCAGGCGATGACGCACGCCGAGCAGCCGGTGCAGCGCGAGAGGTCGATGGCCATGGCCCAGGCGAAGCCCGGGTAGTTGACCTTCTCGTGCAAGGACGGGAGCGCGCCCTTGCTCTCCTCGATCTGCTTGGCGCCGCCGCTGCCGGTCTTGAGCTCCGCCAGCGTGGTGGTGAGCGCGATGTTCCGGCCCTCCATGCTGAAGTGCTCCTGCGTCACCGAGAGGTCGGCGCGCAGGCCGGTCGGAGCGATGGTCACCGGGCCCGCGGACCAGAAGTTCGCGGTGGTGCGCAGCGCGCCGGCGTTGTAGCCCGCGCCCTTGCAGAGCTTCTCGGAGGCGCCGGTGCGGCCCCAGCCGAGGAGCAGCGTGGCGGTCTCCTGCGCCTGGCCGGGCTGCACGAACACGGTGGCGCGGATGGAGCGGCCGCCCACGGCCACGTCGACCACGGGCTTCTGGCCTTCGGAGCTGTGGCCCTGATCGTCAGGCCGGTAGTCGACGCCGAGCCGCTTCGCCGTCGAGGGCGAGAGCAGCACCGCGTTGTCCCAGGTCATGCGCGTGATCGGATCCGGGAGCTCCTGGAGCCACGCGTTGTTGGTGAAGCGGCCGTCGTGCACCTTGAGGTCGGCCATGAAGGTGACCTCGATGCCGTCGATGGCGGGCACCGCGGCGGCCTTCGACAGCTCGGCCGCGATGGCGTCCCACTTCGCGCTGACGGTGACGCTCTCGGCCTTCGCCGGGATGAAGCCATCGGAGACGGCCTTCTCCCACTGCGCGTTGGTCAACGCACCGCCGGCCTTCGACTCGTGGTGCGCGCGGAGCAGGCCATACGAGCCCTTGTCCGCCTCGCCCAGGAGCGCCGCCAGGAGCTCGAGCTGCGAGACGCCGTTGCGCATCGGCTCGATGGTCGGCTGCTGGAAGGTGATGGTGCCGTCCTGCGAGCGGCCGTCGCCCCAGGTCTCGAGCTCATGCGCGGCCGGGATGTACCAGGCTGCCTTCGGCGTGGTCTCGTCCTCGTAAGCGCCCAGATACACGGAGTTCTTCACGCTGGCGAGCAGGTCGCCGAAGTTCAGATCCGCGGGCGCGGTGTAGGCCGGGTTCCAGGCGGTGACGTAGAGCGTGTGCACCTTGCCGGCCTTGATGTCCGCGGCCAGCTCGGCGAGCTTCGCCGGGCCGTTCTCGGGATCGTTCAAGAGCGGCTTCTGGAAGTGGACCGTCTTGCCCTCGCTGCCCAGGCCGAGGTTGATGGCCTGGCAGGCGAGCTGGACGGCGAGCGAGGCGCGCGCGCCCGCGACGACCAGCGACTCGTCCGCGTTCTTGACCAGGTCCTTGGCCAGCGCGTCCAGGAACTTCATCTGGTTCGGCGGCAGGGTCGGGTTCAGCGTGGCGAAGTGCCCGAGGTCCGCGCCGCCCTTGAGGCGAGCCACGCGGCCGAGCAGCCCGATGGCGATGCGCGGGAGCTCAGACGGCTTGGCGGGCAGGCGGTGATCGGCCGAGCTGCCCGAGGGCGTCATCGAGGTCTCGATGGCGTACAGGCGGTTCAGCTCCTCGCCCACGCGGCCATCGGCGAACGCGCGCTGGTGCGCGAGCGTGCCCGGCTCGTTGAGGAGGTCGGAGTCGAGCAGCGCGATGACCTTGGCCTTCGAGAGGTCGTAGCGCGCCTCGAGGTGCTGGCCGAAGGCGATCTTCGACGACTCGCTGGCGGCGTCCGAGGCGAGCGAGCTGTACGAGAAGAACTTCGCGCCCTTGAACTTGTCCTGGATGCGCGCGCGCAGGCCCGCGAGTGCAGGCGAGGCCGACGGCTCCATGAGGAAGTAGAGGCCCTCGCCCTTCTTGGCCTCGAGCTCGGCCGCGTGCTCGGCCTGCGCGGTGAGGAACCCGCGGTAGCTCTTGTCCTGGCCGTGGTGCTTCACGGTGGCCGGACGGTCCGGATCGTACAGGCCCAGGACCGACGCCTGCTCGAGGAGGCCCGTGGCGCCCAGCGAGGCCGGGTGCTCGGGGTTGCCCTCGATCTTGGTGGGACGGCCGGTGTGGCTCGTCACGAGCAGGCCCGTGGCGTAGCCGCCCAGCGTCGACGAGCTCGCGTAGTGTTGCGCGCGGCCCGGGACCACGCCCTCGGGCGTGCGCGTGTACGGGAGGAGCTGCTCGTGGGGACGGCGCACGCAGGCCGCGAGGCCCGCCAACGCCGCCGAGGCGCCCAGGAGCTGGCCGAAGCTGCGCCGGCTCATGCCCTCGTCGGGCGGGTGGGCCGCGCCGCGCGGGAACTCGGCGGCCACGTCGGCCCGCTCGGGTCCTCCACGCACGCGCTCCTCGAGGCTCCGCCACAGCGAGCTCGCGGTGTTACGCTTCGCCTTGCCGCTCTCGTCAAGGACGGGCAGCGACTTCCGGTTCTCGGTTAGCGATGGCATGTCGAGCAGCTCGTTCGAGTGTGGACGTCGTACTTGTCCTTCAGGGCGAGACCCAGGGCGAGCTGGTCGCCCTTGGGCTCCCAGCTCATGTTGGTGATCTCTTCCTTCGGACGCAGGAACTTCTCAGGCGCGCGGTGGCACTCCAGGCACCAGCCCATGGTCATCGGCTTGGCCTTCTCGACGGCCGCCATCTTGTCGATGCGCCCGTGGCAGGTGGCGCAGCCGACGCCCTTGGCGACGTGGATGGAGTGGTTGAAGTACGCGT
>JAFEBC010000060.1 GCA_018266095.1 Deltaproteobacteria bacterium | reverse complement strand
TGGCGACGCAGGTGGGCACGTCCTTCTCGGACACTGGCCTCGGCGACGCCTCGCCGCACAGCTACGTCGTTGCCGCCATCGACGCGAACGGCAAGTCGAGCCCGTTCTCGGCGGTGGCCACGACCACGACGGCGCCTGGACAGCCCGCGCCGACGGTGACGGCCAAGGATCAGACGAACGGTGAGCTGGACATCGCTTGGTCGGCGACCACGGGCGGTTCGACCTACGTGGTGTCGCGCGCCGGGACACCGATCTACTCGAATGCCTATCCGGGCGGTGGCTTCGTGGCGGACACGGGACGCGGCGACAACACGACGCTCTCGTACACGGTCACCGCGGTCGATTCGAACGGCGTGCACTCGGCTGCGGGCTCGGCGAGCGGCACCACGGTCCCGGCGATTCCCACGCTGACGGTCACCACGCCGCAAGCTCCGGCGACGGTGGGCACGCTCGGCCTCTCGTGGACGGCTTCTCCGGGCGCGACGAGCTACGTCATCCAGCGCAAGCCCACGAGCGGCGGTTCGTTCGCGACCATCACGCCCACGTCGACCGGCGCGACCTCCGCCAACGACGTGACCGGCCTCTCGGATTCGACGGGCTACGACTACCAGGTCCGCGCAGTGAACTCGGCGAGCAAGAGCAGCGCGTTCTCGCCGACGGCGAGCGGCACCACCACGCCTCCGCAAGTCACGGGCTTCACGGCCACGGCCGCGGGCGCGAGCAGCATCAACCTCGCGTGGACGGCGGTCGGCGGCACGGCCAGCATCAGCTACCGCATCTTCCGCGGCACGAGCCCCGGCGTGTCGATCACCGGCTCGCCCGCGCTCACCGTCTCGGGCGCGAGCTCGAACAGCGCCACCGACAGCGGCCTCTCGCAGACCACGACCTACTATTACGTCATCGTCGCGCGCGACACGGGAAAGACGCTCGACGGCCCTGCGTCGGCGGAGAAGAACGCCACCACGCAGTCGGCGGCCGCGGGCAGCATCACCGTCGCGCCGGTGCCCAACGCGCTCTCGGTCGGCCTCAACTGGGCCTCGGTCGCGGGCGCGACGGGCTACGGCATCCAGCGCCTCGACGCGACGCAGGCCGCGGGTGTGTGCGGCTCGTTCACCAGCCACGCGGGCGGATGGGCCGACGTTCCCGGCGCCGCCGCGCTCGGCAGCGGCGCGGTCTCGTTCACCGACAGCGACGCGGCGCTCGCGGCCGGCCACACCTATTGCTACGTGCTCGTGCCGGTGGGCGCGAACCCGAGCACGCCGCAGAGCGGAATCCTCGCCGCGCCGCCGCCGTCGAGCCTGACCGCGGCGCTCAAGGCCTCGGACACGCAGGGCCTCACCATCACCGTCAACTGGAGCTACGGCGCGGTCGCGCCCTCGGGCACGCCGACGCTCACGTTCTATCGCTGCAACGCCGCCGGCACCTCGCCGTGCACGCCGACCACCTCGTCGACGCAGGTGAAGCAGATCTCGAGCCCCGGCGCGTCGGGCACGTTCGATGACACCGGACTCTCGCCCGGCAACGCCTACTACTACTTGGGCCTCGGCTCGAACACGTCGGGCGCGTACTCGGCCACGGCGCTCATCCGCGGCACGGCCTCCGGGCCCAGCGTGCCCACGGGCGCCAGCGCGCTCGCGGGCGCGGCGGCCGGAAAGAACAACATCACGGTGAGCTGGACCAAGGTCAGCGACAACTCCGCGAGCAACAGCTACCTCGTGTTCCGCGGCTCGACGGCGGGCAGCTATCCCGACTTCGGCACCGGCGCTGGCACGTCCACCATCTGCGGCACCAGCACCTGCACGTACGTCGACGACAACAGCGGCGCGGGCCTCGCCAACGGCGCGACGTTCCACTACGTGGTCAAGGCGACGAGCAGCACGTTCGCCAGCGCGGCGTCGAGCGACGTCTTCGCCACCACCGCGGCGCCCTCGCCCACGAGCCTCACGGCCACGGCCACCATCCCTGGCGGCAACCGGCAGATCGCGCTCACGTGGGGCGCGGCCTCCGGCGCGACGAGCTACGACATCTACCGCGGCACCAGCGCGGGCGTTGCCCTGGTCACGCCGTACCAGAGCTCGATCTCCGCCACGAACTACACCGACACCAGCGTCGCGGCTGGAACGACCTACTTCTACAAGGTGACCGTGCACGCGGACACCTCGCGCGTGTCGAACGAGGCCAACGCGGTCACGGCGCCTGGCGCGCCCACCTTCGGCACGCTCACGGTGGCCGACGGCGACAATCCGAACCCGCCCTCGGGCTGCGGCGCGGGCCAGCACTGCGTGGTCGTCCCCTGGTCGCCGCCCTCGAACGCGGCCAACTTCAACCTCTACCGGCGCCCCTTCGGCGGCTCGTTCGGCCCGGCGCTCGCCACCGGCCTCACCGGCGTCACCTACACGGACAACACCGCCGCGCAGGACACGGTCTACGAGTACGTGATCGAAGCCTCGAACACGGGCGGCACGGGCCCGCAGTCCGGCCTCGGCTCGGCCACCACGCTGCCGGTCTCGTTCAACACGCTCGCGGCCGTCCCCTCGACCGACAACACCAGCACCAGCACCGCGCGGCGCATCACGCTCTCGTGGTCGCTCACCGGCGGCACGCACGCGACGGGCGTGTGGATCTACCGCGTGGTGCACGGCGGGTCGTTCGACTTCACCAGCCCCATCACCACCAACGCGAGCTCGCCGTTCATCGACAACACGGTGGCCGCGGACACGAACTACGACTACGTCGGTCGCGCGGGCATCAGCGGCGTGGGCGTGTCGGCGTCGAGCTCCAACACGGTGACCAACAAGCTCACGCTGCCCGACGCGCCAGTGGTGTCGTTCGTCAGCTCCACCAACGTGACCACGGCCGACTGCACGACCTCGCCGAGCTGCATCGTCATCAACTGGCCGGCGCTCCCCGCGGACGTGACCGGCTACGCCCTCAAGGGCTCGACCAGCGGCTCGACCTTCAGCGCGGTGGCCGGCAGCGCGTCGTGCGCCGCGGGCACCTGCAAGTACGTCGAGCAGGGCCTGAGCACGGGCCAGACGCGCTACTACCAGGTGCAGGGCGTCAACGCGACCGGCACCGGGCCCATCGGCGCCATCCCCACCGGGAGCAACCTGCCGCCGAGCACGCCGCCCGCCGCGGTGGGCAGCCTGTTCGCGACCGGAGGCATCGGCCAGGTCAGCCTGACGTGGGGCCCGTCGAACGGCGCCTCGCAGTACAAGATCGAGCGCAAGCTCACCTCGGGCGGGTCCTACGGCGCGCCCATCATCGTCACCGGGACCAACTGCGTGGACGCCGGCGCGTCGCCGGGTTCGCCCAACTGCTCGCTGGGCGCGCTCACCAACGGCCAGTCCTACGACTATCGGGTCACGGCGCAGGTCATCGTCACCGGCGGCGTCACGCTGGACGGCGATCCCTCCACGGTCACCGCGCAGGTGATCCCGTCCACGCCCACGGGCCTGACCGCCGCGCGCATCGCCTCCGGCACCGTGCGCCTGCAGTTCAACTCGTCGTCGTGCGCGACGAGCTATGACCTCTTGCAGTCGACCACCGGCACGGGCGGCTCGTTCGTGCTGGCCACGCCGTCGTCCGCCGCGGGCCTCTCCAGCCCGTGCACCAACTCGGGAACCGTCACGGCCGATGTCAGCGGGCTCACCGACGGCGCGACCTACTACTTCGAGGTGTCGGCCCGGAACTTCGGCAGCACGGGCACCGCCGCCTCGGCGTCCGCGCCCACGTCCCCGGCGCAGGTCACGCTGCAGCCGCAGGCCCCGACGAACCTGGTGGCGACGGGCGGCAACGGGCTCGTCAGCCTCACCTGGACCGGCTCGTCGGGCGCGTCGTCGTACAACCTGTACCGGGGCGGCTCGAAGATCACGAGCGGCCTGACCGGCACCTCGACGACGGACAACGCGGTCACCAACGGCACGACCTACACCTACCAACTCACCGCGGTGAACGGCGGCGGCGAGAGCGGCTTCTCGAACTCCTCGCAGGCCACCCCGCAGGCGGCCACGGTCCAGGCGCCGGGCAGCGTGTCGGCAGTGGGGCTCAACGGCGCCATGCGGGTCCTCTGGAACGAGGACGCGGCCGACACGGGCAGCAACGGCTATACGTACACGGTGGTCAAGCGCACGGGCGCCGGCGTGACCAGCGGCGAGACGGCGGTGAGCGGGTGCACCAACGTCACCGGCGGAACGGGGCTCAGGCGCTCCTGCGTCGTGACCGGCCTCACCAACCACTCCACGTACTACTTCGTCGTGCGCGCGACCTTCGGCGGCACCGACTCGGTCGACTCCGCCGAGGCGAGCGCGAGCGCGGCCCGCGAGCTCTGCATGTCCGTGCCGCAGATGAGCGCGGTGGTCGCCATCGACGCCGACACGGTGATCAGCTCGCCGGGCCCGAACACGCTCGTCGACGTGGTGCCGCGGCGCTGGTTCGGCAACGTCACCCAGGTCGCGCAGCCGTCGGGTGTCGCCGTGGACCAGACCAACGACCGGCTCTTCGTGAGCAACTACGCGGCCGGCTCGATCAACGTGTACTCGCCGCGCACCAGCGTGGGCAACGGGCCTCCGCTGCGCTCCATCACCGGCACGCTGGCGACGCTCGTGGGCGGCCTCCCGTACAACAAGCTCTACTACCCGCTCTCGCTGGCCTTCGACGCGACGGCGCAGGAGCTCTACGTCGTCAACGTGCTCAACACGGGCGCCACCTCGATCGCGGTCTTCAACGCCACCGACTCCGGCGTGGTCGCGCCCAAGCGCCTCCTCTTGGCGACCGGCCTCAACACGGTGGTCATGGGGCCGGGCAGCACCGAATTCACCGTCACCAACGGCACCGGTGTGTCGGTGTACTCGCGCACCTGGTCGGGCAACACGCCGGTCCCGCTGCGCACGTTCACGGTGACGGGCACGAGCAGCATCAACGCGCTCGCCATCGACACGGCCAACAGCGAGATCTGGGTCGGCGACAAGTCCCTCCTCTTCCTCGCCGCCGTGCCCTCGTCGTCGTCGTCGACGTCGGCGATCACGCCCACGCGCAAGTTCACGCTGGGGGCCACCCGCGGCGGGCCGCTCTCGCTCGCGCTCGATCCCATCGGCAGCGGCACCTCTGGCTCGCCGGCGCCCGAGCTCGTCATCGGCACGACCAAGAACACCATCCTCGGCTTGCCGCGCACGACCAACTCCAACGGCCCCACGCCGGCCTACATCGTCAGCGGCAACAACTCGCTCTTGAGCCAGCCGGCCGGCCTCGCCATCGACTCCGGCGCGGGCGTCGACTACGTGTGGGTGGCCAGCTCTGCCAGCGACCTGGGCCGGCAGCTCGACAACGTCTCGGCCTACACGCGGCGCCAGAACACGTCCACGCTGCCGCCGCAGGTGACGCTGGTCGGACCGTACCAGGCGGGTGGGGTGAGCGTGGTCACGGACGAGCCGCGCGGCCTCGCGGGGACGAGCCCGCTCACGAGCGACGAGCTGTGGGTCACGAACCACGGCCTGCCCGGCGGCGACTCGAGCAACACGCTGCCCTCCGAGACCTCCGTGTACTCGATGACCGGCTCGAGCTCGACGCCGAGCTCGCTGGCCGCGCTCGACAACTCGCTCTTCGGGCCGCGCGGCGAGGGCGTCTCGCTCAACACGGCCGCCGATGAGGTCTACGTGTCGGACGGCTCCGGCAGCGTGGGCGTGTACTACACGACCGGCACCTGCCCGAGCAGCGGCAGCCCCGCGCCGTGCTTCCAGTCGAAGATCTCCAACGGGCCCAACTTCGACCTGCCGTACGGCCTCTTCTGGGACGCGAGCTCGTCGCAGCTCTACGTGGCGGAGCAGGGCGTGCGCCCGTCGGACCACGGCAAGGTCACCGTCTGGCTGCGCAACGCGAGCGACGGCTCGTTCCCGTCCACGGCCACGCGCACCTTCAGCAGCTCGATCGCCAGCCCGGTCGGCGTGGCGGTGGCGGGCACGACCAAGCTGTGGGTGGCCAACTCCGATGCCGGTAGTCAGGCAGGCCCGGGGGCCGCGCGGTTCAACCTCTCGGACGGCGCCTTCGAGTTCTACTACGCCAACGACAGCACGCTGCCGCCCGCGGCGATCGTGGCGGACTCGACGAACGTGTTCCTGGGCAACGCCGCGAACCTGTCGAGCGACCGGTGGGGCGTCACCGTCCTCACCGGCGCCACCTCGGGCTCTCCCGCGGCCAAGGGACACCTCGTCCCGGCCGGCGTGACCCACTCGGTGGGCGGCCTGAACTGGTGCAACTGACGGCGCCACCTGTGGGTGCGCCCGCGCCGGGGTAGGTCAAACTTCGTTCACGGCCCGCAAAAAGTATCGGGCCGAAATGTGGCGTTGCGACGCAGACCGTCGGAAACTAGCCAAGTTGCGGAGTGTTGACTCGCGACCTCCTGGGCCCCGCTCTTGCACCAAGCCAGGGCTCCGCGAAGGTTTCGAGCTTCGCTCTGGAGGATGCCTTCATGCTGAATCATCGCACACTCGGCCGCTGGACGACCCTGACCGCGGTGGTGCTCGCGGCCTGGTCGGGCGCGGTCCGCGCCGACACGTTCCCTGCCGGCTCGCTCATCATCCCGACCTCGGCCAGCTACCAGGATCCGTGCGGCATGGTCTCGGCGTACGGCCTCGTCTACACCGTGCTGCGCGCCAACGACGGTCTGCGCGCGCACCCAGAGAGCGCGAAGGGCGCCTGGACGGCACCCATCACGATTCACTGGGTCTACAACCCGGCCAAGTCGTCGCCGAACCGCTGCGTGCCGACCAACCTCGACGTGGTCTACAACGGCGGCTCGCAGTGGAAGGACTCGTCGGGCAACACCGCCGGCCAGAGCTCGGCGATCTGGAACGACGGCTGCGACTTCAACATCACGAACACCGGCGGCGTCCCGGTCGCGCTCATCTCCACCACGAGCACGACGACCGACTACTCCACCTGGCGCACGTACGCGACCAACGACACCAACGGGCAGGCGCTGG
>JAFEBC010000609.1 GCA_018266095.1 Deltaproteobacteria bacterium | reverse complement strand
TCTTTGTTGTCGCCGCGGGGCTTGTAGTAGTGGATCGACACCTTGTGGTGCATGTCGCCGTAGAGCTCCGGGTACTTCTCGGGCTCCAGGATCTGCTCCAGCACGGACAGCTTCGAGACTTCCTTCGTCTTGAAGTTCGCCGGGTCGTCGAGCACCTCGCCGTCGCGGTTGCCGAGGATGTTGGTCGAGAACCAGCCGTCCATCCCGAGCATGCGGGCCTTGAGTCCCGGCGCGATGATGGTCTTCATCAGGGTCTGGCCCGTCTTGAAGTCCTTGCCGCCGATGGCCACGCCGTTCTTCTCAGCGAGCTCGAGCGCCGCCGGGAAGTCCAGCGACAGGTTCGGCGCGCCGTTCATGTACGGCACCTTGCACTGCAGCGCCGCGTACGCGTAGAGCTGGCTCGGCGCGATGTTCGGGTGGTTCTCGTCGATGGCCTTCTCGAACGCCGCCAGCGACTTGTGCTCCGGACCGGCCTCCTGGAAGGCCTCCGTCGAGCCGCACCACACCATGACGGCGCGGGTGCACTGGTTCTTGTCCATGAACCCGCGGATGTCCTGAATCAGGGCGTTCGCCAGCTCGCGCTTGGTGCCCTTCTTGAAGTGCGTGCCGTCGAGCTTCTTGACCCAGCTCTTGTCGAACACGGCCGGCATCGGCTTGATGGTCTCGAGGAACGGCTTGAGCTGCGCCAGGTGCTCAGGCGACAGCACCTTCGCCTTCGAGGCCGCCGTGTAGGCGTCGTCCGGGATCGGATCCCAGCCGCCGAACACGAGGTCGTTCAAGTCCGCGAGCGGGACGAAGTCCTTGATCTTCTTGTGGCGCTTCTCGCTGCGCTTGCCCAGGCGCAGGTCGCCGAGCTGGGTCAGCGAGCCGATCGGCGAGGAGATGCCGCGGCGCGCGGCCTCGACGCCGGCCATGAACGTGGTGGCCACAGCGCCCATGCCCGGGAGGAGCACGGCCAGCTTGCCAGTGGCGGGAGCAACCTTCGTCTGCTTCGTCTCGCTCATTCGACTTCATCTCCAGCGGGCAACTGAAAAGCGCCCGGTGTTGCGGTGTGAACGGCCCCTGGAAACGTCCAGGGTCCGCGAAAGAACGGCGCACCATAGCCGCGAGAATCGGCCCGTCAAGGGGATTTCGCCCACAGGGGACCACCTGTCGCAGGGCAAGACTGCCGCGGTGCGGCATCGGCCACGCCAGGCTTCAGTGCCAGTCGAGCTGAAGCTGGTCGACGGCGGCCCCGTCGAACAGGCGCTGGACGAGCGTCGCCCGGTAGCGCCATCCGGTCTGCAGCGGGAGCGCCTGACACGAGCCGGCCGGCGTGAATACGCTGCCTCCGTCGAGGGCGAACGAGACCTGGGCGAGGCCCTGGACGCCCGTGGCCGTGCATGAATCGACCGTGCCCTGTCCTGGAAGTGGCAGCGAAACGACGTCGGAGGCCACACGCAGGCCCGCGTCGGGCGCGTCGATGTGGAGGTCGGCGTTCTCCACGATGGTCAGGCCACCGTCGGGAGCGCCGACGCCAGGGTAGATGCGCGCCCCGCCGTCGGGGTAGTCCGCGTCGATGGTGCCGGCGGCGTACACCGCGACGTCGCCTCCGCCACAGGTCCCTCCGCTGCCGCCGCCGATCTCGGTGCCGTCGTCGAAGAGCCGGACCGACCCGCCCGCGCGAAGCTGGACAACGCCTCCACCCCCCACGGGGCAGGTGCCCGGGCTGTTGCCGGGCCCGCCGTAGATGCCGCTCCCGCCGTCCATGGAGAGATCGCCGCTCACCTCGACGAGGATGTCCGTCGCGCCGCCGGCCGCAGTGTTCCCGCCCAACAGGTACGACTGATTCGAGAGCGCCAGCGAGCGCGCCTTGATCTGGAAGCGGTTCCGCGCTGCGCCGTTCTGCCCATTGAGGATGTAGCTGGAGTCGTCGAGCCGCAGGTCGCCCTCGGCCACGAGGTCCACGTTCCCGCGCGCGCCGGCGATGTAATACGAGTTGTTGTTGAGCCAGGTGTCGCCGCCCGAGCGCGTGCGGATGTTGGTGCCCGGCTGGTCCTGGTGGCCGTCGCCCGCGATGAGGTACGAGTTGTCGTCGAGGACGAGCTGCCCCTCGGTGGCGATGTCGATGTCGCCGCTCACGCCCAGGGCCAGGTTGCGGCCCGTGATCAAGTACGAGTTGCCCGCGTTGCGGTCGCCCGGATTGGGCGTGTTGCCCAGCCGGAAGTCGCCGTACGAGCGGACGGTGATGGCGCCGCTCGAGGCGCCCTGGTCGGTGACGTTGCCGGTGTCGAGGTAGACCTCGTCATCGGCGCGGATCTCGCCGCGGCTCCAGACCTCGATCGAGCCCGAGCTCCCCTGTCCGGCGTCGCGCGGGAACGTGTAGACCTCGGTGATCCACGACACGCAAGAGAGGTAGATGCCGGCGTCGCTCTGCTGGTGGATGGCGATGTCGCCGGTGGCCTCGATCTCCGCGCAGAGCAGCCTCATCCCTCCGCCGCTGACGAGGCGCAGCGGCCCGTCCACCGTGAAGTACGTCCGGCCGTCGATGACGATGTCCCCCTGCGCCAGCAAGGTCAGGCCGCCGTCGGAGACCACGTGAACGCCGTTCAGGTTGATCGACGAGAACTGCCAGGTGCCGGCCTCCATCGGCACCAGCAAGAGATTGTCGGGGTTGGTCCCCGCGTCGCCCCCGTCGACGATGAAGGCCCCGTTGCCGCCATCGCCCACGTCCTCCATCGCCAGCATCGCGTCCGTGCGCGCCCATCCCGTGCCGCTGGTGTCGATCGTGGCGGTGGTCAGGGCCGGATCGACGTTCCCGGCATCGAGGAAGTCCTCGCGGAACGTCTGCGGCCCCGCGTCTGCGCCCGCATCGCTGCCCGCGTCCGGGCCCGCATCTGAGCCCGCATCTGAGCCCGCATCTGAGCCCGCATCTGAGCCCGCATCTGAGCCCGCATCCGCGCCGGCGTCGATCCCGCCCCCGCCCGCGTCTGAGCCCGCGTCAAACCCGGCGTCAGCTCCAGCATCATCGCCGCCATCGGCTCCGGCAT
>JAFEBC010000608.1 GCA_018266095.1 Deltaproteobacteria bacterium | reverse complement strand
GAGCCCAAGCTGGCCGTGTTCGGCGGCAAGCTGCACCTGACGGCCACGGCGTGGGACCCCTCGGACGTCACCGCGCACCGCACCAACGTGCTCACCTGGGACAGCGCCGACGCCGTGTCGTTCTCGAGCTCGACCCCGGCAGGCTTCGTGTCCGGCTTCGCCGCGGGACGTCCGCGCGAGATCCTGAGCACGCTCTGGATCGGCACCTGGCGCGCCGACGAGCTCGTGCCCGGGACGGCGTCGAACGCGTTCGCCATCTACACCAGCACGGACGGCAAGGCGTACACGGGCAGCTCGGTCGCGCCCATGCCGGTCGGGCCCGGCGCGCGGCAGGCCGAGTTCATCGTGCGCGCCAACAACACGCTGTGGGTCATCGTGCCGGAGCGCGCGGTGCAGGGCGACCAGGACCGGACCACGTTCTGCCACACCGCGCTGGTGGCCAACGTGTCGTGGACGTGTTGGAGCACGACCTCGTTCCTGGTGGACGCGCCGGTGCTGTTCGAGCAGAAGGGCGCGCTCTACGTGGCCGCGCGGCGCGACGTGGGCACGCTGCGGCGCACGTCGATCTTCGAGGTGGCCGAGGCGGACGAGGACCTGCAGTTGGTCGCGGACCTGCCGGGCACGCAGGGCGACACGGGCTCGCCGGGGATCACGCGGCTGGACGCGAATCGGCTGCTGCTGACGTATCACTCCACGTCGACGCTCGACGCGCGCGTGCAGGCGCTGGGGCACGAGCCGACGGTGCTGGAGGCGGAGAGCCACGGGTACGCCACGGATGTGATGGCGGTGCAGGTGGACATGCGGAACATCCCGGCGGGGCGCTAGCGCGGCCGGCCCGCGTTTGTGAAGCGATCGTTGATGCTCTAGGTTTGACGTGGATCGATGGCCATCCTTGGGGGGATCGCTTGAGCGTTCGCGTCTTCATCAGCTCCACCGTCGCGGACCTCGGCTCAGTCCGCTCGCAGCTGGCGGACCTCCTGCGACGCGATGGTTCGATCGAGATCCTGCGGAGCGAGACGGACGAGTTCCCGGTCGAGCCCGGCGTCACTTCGCACGAAGCTTGCCTGCGCGAGATCCGCAACTGCCACGCGTTCATCCTGCTGGTCGGGTCGCGCTTTGGCGGTGAGTACGACTCCTCCAACAAGTCGATCACCTGGCGCGAATGGGAAGAGGCCCGTCTCTGCGGTCTGACGCCGGTCGTGCTGGTGAAAGCCGAGACGAATCGCATCTGCCAGGAGATCGCGAAGCGACGCCGTGAACTCGCTCGGGCGAAACCCAGAGTGCCCGACATCGAGAAGGTCCTGGACGCTGAATTCAAGTCCCAGGGGTCTCGCATGGCGGGCGTGCAGCGTTTCGTGGACGCGCTCCGCAAGGGCCACGTCGACAACTGGTTTCACGAATGGGACGGCCAGGCGACCTCTGCGTTCGACGTCGTCGTCTCGCGTCTCTCGACCCAGTTCGCGGCGTTCCAGCGCGCGTTCCTGGATCGGCGGGAAGCCACCATCGCGCGACAGGCCCAGCTCGAATCGCTGCGCTGGCTGACGGCGAATGGCACCAGGGCGGTCGCAGCCGTGTTCAAGCTGGCACCCAAGCAGCGGATGTCAGCCGCTAGCCGTGCTCTCGACTGGATGTTCGACGCAGCGGTCCAGCATCGGGGACCGCTCTTCGGCTTTCGCGAGAGCGACATCTACACTCTCACTCTGCGGAAGTGGGATGGGCGAGAGTTGGTTCCCCTCGTCCGAAAGACCAACGGACCACAGTCTGCTCCACCATCCTGGAAGCGTCGACAGAGCCTCGCGGGTCAAGCGTTCGCAGCCAGAGAGGTCCTGGTCTCTGGCGACATTCGCCAGACCGACGCGTGGGTGGAACGTGCAGGCGCCGAGGCCGATCGGGAAGTCTTTGTGTCTTCAACTTGCGTTCCGGTGTACCGGGCGGGTGAGCGGAAGCCTTGGGGGACGCTGGCGGTAACGAGTGGGAGGCTCGACCACTTCCACTCCTTGGACCAGCCGGAAGTGTTGACGATCCGGACCCTCGCAGAGATACTTTCCCTGCTGATCTGATTGGTGGAGGTGGGTCATGTCTGACAAGCCGAAGCGCGGCGTCCAGAGTGAGCCCGACGATCACCAGCGCGTGATCGACGCGGTGCGCTTGGTGTTGAAGGGCGATCGGGCTGGTGCAGACAAGATCAGCACCCAAATCGCTCTGGAGATCGAGGCCAAGGCTGAAGGCAAGCGCCGCAGGGCGGCTGCAGCGCCGTAGCCGAGGTGTCGCTGCCCGGTCCTACGAAGAGGCGAGTTCCCGCCGCAGCCGCGCCAGGAGCCCATTCAAATCGTAGCTGCTCGATCCGCGCCGCGCGGCCGTCATGGCGTCAAGCTCGTACGCGTACGTGAAGTACGGCGGCGCCCGCTCGATCAGATGCACCGCGCACCCGAGCGCGTCCGGCAGCGCCAGGTCCAACTCCCAGATGTCCCCGCACACGAGCGTGCTCGACGGGCCGTAGTCGTCATCGCCCCACACCGTGCCCAGCGCGCGCATGTACGAGCCGCGGCGCAGATAGATGGGCCGCGAGAGCCTTCGCGCAGCCTCCGCCGGGAGCCGCTCGAAGCGCTGGCGCAGCCACTGCGGGAACGTCTGGTCCCAGGGCAGCTCCATCACGCTGAACTTCGCGGCGTTGCCCTCGACCTTGATCTTCGCGCGCAGCGCAGGCTTGTCCGCGAGGAGCGAATCCAAGCGGCCCGCGATCTTCTTCGTGTCCGAGTTCGAGATGAAGTGGATGGCGAGATCCATCGCGTCGGCGGCCTCCAAGACGCTGACCAATTCCGGACGGAAGGGCGCCTCGGCGAGCTTGTACGGCTCGGTGAAGAAGTCCGGCTGCGGGTCGCGGCGGCCGTCCTCGCGGTTCAGGAAGCTGATGGCCTCGCCCGCGAGCACGTACGGGTCTGCGCCGCTCGGGGCGGCGGGGACCTTGGCCAGCATCCAGGCTGCATCGGGCGCGGCGGCGCGGACGGCGGTGAGCGCGCGCTCCCAGCGCTCGAGCGTGACCATCGGATAGGCCGCGCTGTACACGCGGAAGGTCTCGTCGAGGAAGCGCTGGTGCGTCGCGGGGACGTCGGTGCAGGTGCCGTCGAAGTCGAGGATGAGCGTGCGCAGGGCCATGCGCGCGAGTGTGCTTCAAGGCGCCCGTCTGTTTCAATCCTTTCCCCCTCGCGCTCCGCCTACATCGGCGCTATCTTCCGCGCCCCAAACGCACACGCGACTCAAACAGGAGCGCCTCAATGCCGTCCGCCGCACCCGTCATCCCCGCCAATGGCCAGGCCATCACCATCACCAACGGCAAGCTGAACGTCCCCGATCACCCGATCATCCCCTTCATCGAGGGCGACGGCACCGGCGCCGACATCTGGCGCGCGAGCCAGGCCACGCTCGACGCGGCGGTCGAGAAGGCGTACGGCGGCAAGAAGAAGATCGCCTGGGCCGAGGTCTACGCCGGCGAGAAGTCCAAGAACCTCTTCGACAACTGGCTGCCCGACGAGACCGTCGAGGCCTTCCGCAAGTACCTCGTGGGCATCAAGGGCCCGCTGACCACGCCCGTCGGCGGCGGCATCCGCTCGCTCAACGTGGCGCTGCGCCAGATGCTCGACCTGTACGTCTGCCTGCGCCCGGTGCGCTGGTTCAAGGGCGTGCCCTCGCCGGTGAAGAATCCGCAGAAGGTGGACATGACCATCTTCCGCGAGAACACCGAGGACATCTACGCCGGCATCGAGTGGGTCGGCGGCTCGGACGAGGCGCGCGCGGTGCTCGAGTTC
>JAFEBC010000607.1 GCA_018266095.1 Deltaproteobacteria bacterium | reverse complement strand
GATCGCCGGGCGCTGCTGTGAGCGGAGGCGCGATCGACACGGCGAGGTCGGTGACGCCGCGAGAGAGGCCCTGGCGCACGCTCCCGCTGCCGCCGATGAGCTCGCTGCCGTCGGTCGTGCCCAGGCCCGCGAGCGCCGGGAAGAGGCCCGCGGACACGAGCGGGTCGCGCGCATCGAAGAGCACCACGCCGCTGGCGGCGGACACCGAGAGCCACTGGCCTTCGGCGGCGAGCGCGAGCGCAGGGGCCGGGAGCGCGACTGGATCCTGCAGCGTGTCGTGCGCGAGATCGTCGCAGCGCACCGCGGTCGCCGTGCCGGCGCAGAGGCGGCCATCGGGCAGGATGGCCACGGAGGTGGCGCCCGCGATGGTGGTGCTCGCCTGCAGCACAGGGGCGGACGGCGTCGAGGCGTCGATGGCGAGCAGCGCGCCCTGCGAGACCGCGGCCAGCAGGTCGCCGTCGGAGGCGAGGGCGTTCACGGGACCGACGGGCAGCGTGGACGCGAGGAGGCCCGTCGCAGAATCGACGAGCGTGAGGCCTTCATCGGTGGCCACGGCGAAGCCGCGCGAGACCGCGGCGACACCCGACGGCGGGCGCGGGAGCGGGAGGCGGCGCGAGGTCGAGAGATCGCGGGCGAAGAGCGTGAGCGCGTGCGAGCCGGTGCGGGCGAGCGTCACCGCGATGGCGTCCTGGCCCACCGCGAGGCCCGTCGGCGTCCCATCGAGCGGCCGCGTCGACAGGAGCGCACCCGTGGACCGCGCGTGGCGCTCGAGCGTGCCCCCGCCGCCGCCGTCCGTGCGCGCGAGGTAGAGCGAATCGTCAGCAAGCAGGAGCGCCGCGACCGTGCCCTGCCCGCCCGCGATCGACACGGGCGGCCCGTCCGTGAACGCGAGCAGCGTGCCGTCGATCGATCCTGTCACCGGCGTCGCATCGCCCGGCACGCCCGTGGCCACGAACGACACGCTCGCGCCATCGGGACCCTGCGGCAGCACGCGCCGCAGCACGCCGAGCGGGCTCTGCGGACCCACGGCGTCGCCGTCCACGAAGAGCTGCGCCGTGCCCGGGAAGGTCAGCGGCTCGGGCGGATCGAGCTCGAGCGTCGAGCCGCCCGCGAAGAGCGGCCCGGCAGGCAGGCTCGTCAGCGTGAGCGTCGGGGCCTGCGCGCCGTCGTCGTTGACGAAGAGCGTGTGCAGCGCGGTCGCAGTCCCGCCCGCGCGATCGGTGACGAGCGCCGACACCTGCACGCTGCGTTGCTGGCCCTCGGTGGGCGGCGCGAGGAACGTCGTCTGCCACGGCGGCGCGGTCAGCGTGGTGCTCGCCTCGCCCAAGGAGAGCGTGACCTGCGCGACTCCGGCCGGCGCGCCCGCCTGCACCGACACCAGCACCGGCGTGCCCTCCTGCACCGTCTGGCGATCGGACGGCTGGGTGAAGTTCACGAACGGGCCGGACGCCGGCGGATCGATGGTCAGCGTGGCCTGCGCCGTGCCGGTGTTGCCGCGCGGATCGGTCGCGCGCACCGAGAAGCTCACGCTGCGCGGCGAGGTCACCGAGGGCGCCTTCCAGCTCGCGCGCCAGGGCGGCTGCGAGACCGCCGGCAGGTCGACGCCGTCGGCCGAGAACACGAGCGAGCGCACGCCGTTGGCATCCGCGGCCTGCGCCACGAGCACGACCTGCGAGCCAGAGACCACATGCGCGCCATCGGCCGGCGACACCCAGCCCACCGAGGGCGGCGTCGCGTCGGCCACCACCGTCACCGACACGGGCACCGCGGAGGTCGGCTGGTTCAGGTCGTCGATGGCGATGGCCGACAGCGTGTGCTCCTCGGAGGAGCCCGGCTGCACGGGCGGGAAGCGCAGCAGCGTGGAGGCCGTCGCGCTCGCGCCCAGAGGCGGCGTGGCCCGCGCGATGGCGTGGCCGTCGAGGTCGATCTCGAGCCGCGAGAGCGCGTGCTGGTCGGCGGCCGAGGCAGACACGGTGAGCGCCGCGCCCTCCTCCACCGTCACCGCGCTGGCGAGCGGCTGCGTGAACGACACCGTGGGCGGCTGGTCGGCGACGATCTGCACCGTGACATCGACGCTGCCCTCGTTGCCCGCGGCGTCGCGCGCGACCGCGTGCAAGAGCGAGCTTGTGCCCACGGCGCTCTGCGGCCACGTGTAGTGGAAGGCGCCATCGCCCGCGCGGCTCAGGGCCTGGCCATCGAGCGAGAGGCGCGTCGAAGCGATGTTGCCGCTGTCGTCGGTGCCCGAGACGGTGAAGGCCCAGTCGACCGACGCCGAGAGCAAGGTGCCCGCGGTGAGGAGGCCGCGGCCCACCAGCGCGAGCGTGGCGATGGGCGGCACGGTGTCCTGCGTGCGGAACTGCTTCTGCGCGCGGCCCGGTGCGATGGCGTTCCCGGACACGTCCGCGACGCCGTCGGCGATGAGCGTGTAGTAGGTCGTCGACAACAGCGGCTGCGACGGGTGCAGCGTGATGGCCTGCTGGTCGGACGAGACCGTGGTGGTGCCGTCCTCCGGCGTCGCGCTTCCCTGGCGCACGAGACGCAGTTGCGAGGCCGAGGCGGGATCGATGGCCTCGCTGAAGCGCACGGTGAAGTCGGTGTTCTGCGGCACCGCGGTCACGCCGGACTGATCGAGCGGCGTCCACGACACCACGTCGGGCGGACGCTGGTCGCGCCGGGTGATGGCGGCGTGCGCGAAGACCGGCGCGGCGCCCGACTGATCGAGCTCGAGATCGAGCGGACCAGCCGGACCCGCGGGCACGTCGAGATCGAAGCCAGAGGGCCCGAGCGCGTGCGGCGTGGTGGTCGCGCCCGCGAGCAGGACGGACATGCCGCGGGTGAAGCCGGTGCCGGTGATGTGCACCGTGTCACCCAAGAGATCGACCGTGGGCGGCGTGGCCGAGACGAACGAGAGCGGCGCCACATAGACGAAGCCGTGCGGGACCTCGAGCGTGTCGCCCGCGCCGGTGGTGATGCGCACGCGCACTGCGCCTGCGATCGTGGAGGCGGGCGCGATGACGGTGAGCGTGGACTCCGTGCTCGGCGCGGCCTTCTGCGCGAGGGCGCCGCCGAAGGAGGCCGTGGTGTCCGCGTCGAAGCCCGCGCCCGTGATCACCACGGGGACGCCGCCCGCGAGGCCGCTGTGGTTGGGGGCGATCGAATCGACGCGCACTTGCGAAGGCGTCTGGCCACCCACGAAGCGAACCCCGAAGGCGCCGAGCGTGTTCGCGCCGACCACTGTGCCGGTGGCGAAGGTGACCGCGGCGCGGCAGAGGCTCCCGGCGGCGAGCGGCGCGTCGGGGGTGAAGCGCAGCGTGGTGCCCGACTGATCGGGCGTGCCGGCGACGACGCTGCCGTCGCAGGAGAGCGAGAGCGACGAGCGCGTCACCAGATCGAGCGGCAGGCGCGAAGAGAAGGTGGTGGTCACCGGATCGCCGGGCGAGAGCGTGCCGCCGGGCGCCGGAGTGAGGCCGATGAGCGTCGAGTACGGCAGATCGAAGGCCTGCACCTGGTTGCCAAAGCCCAGGAGCGCGACGCCCGAGTTGATGGCCACCGAGGCCGGCGCGCCGCTGCCCGCGCGGGCCCAGGTGCGCTCAGTGAGGACCGGGCCGGTGGTGTCGATGAGCGAGAGGCGGTCGCCGTTGGCCGCGAGGATCCACGGTCCCGAGACAGCGAGCGCGTTGGGCGTGCCGCCCGCGAGGTGGCCGAGGAGCGCGGGAGAGGAGGGATCGAGCGCGTCGATGAGCGAGACGCCGTCGCTGGCGCCCACGGCGATGGTCGAGCCCTCGAGGCCCAGGCCACGGACAGTGCCCGTGAGCGCCACCGACGAGAGCAGCGTGAGGCCGCCGTCGTCGAGCGCGCGCAACTCCAGACGGCCGGTGCCGCCGTCCTGCACCAGGACCGCCAGCGCATGCGGCGCAAGGCCGAGCGCGCGGACCACGCCCGACTGCACCTGCGCCTGCGCGACCACTTGCAGGGCGCCGTCGACCTCACCCAGGAGCGAGATGCCGGCGTCGTTGGCCACGCCCACGAAGGCCGCTTGGTCTGTGGCCGCGAAGGCATCCACGGGCGCGCCGGTGTTGGCGAAGGGCACGCGCTCGACCTCGATGAGGCTGCACGGCGCACGCGGGGCGCTGCCGCAGCGCGAGCCGAGATCGTAGCGGACGATGGCGCCGCTGCCCGCGACCAGGAGGTCCGTGCCGACGATGGCGAGGCCGCCCACGCTGGTGACGGTGCTCGTCTCCTGCGTCACCACCGGGCTCTCGGGGAACGAGGTGTCGTAGGCGGTGAGCACGCCGCCGCCCGCGACGAGGAGCGCGTCGCCGGTGGTGGCGAAGGCCTCGACCTGGTGCGTGGTGCTCGACAGCCGCGGCAGCGTGAAGGTGAAGCCGCCGGGCCAGGTGGCGGTCGCGGGCACGGTGGCGAAGGGCGTCGAGACGGTGAGCGGCTGGCCGCCGATGACGCCGTCCGGGGTGACCGCGAGCAGGTCCCCGTTGAGATCGAGCGTGACCTGACGCGCGGGCACGCCGCCGAAGAGCACCTGCGAGCCGGGGAAGAGTCCGGCGCCCGCGATGCGCACGACCGTGCGCGAGTTCATCGGCGCCTCGACCGGGCTGACGGCCGTGAGCGTCGGCGGCACGAGGTAGCGGTAGACGCCGTTGCGCAGGCCGGTGAGGCCGCTCGGGTTGGTCACGCGGATCGACGCGAGGCCGACCTCGCCCGCGGGCGCGGTGACGGTGACCGCGTTGCCGTCGGCGCTGACCGACTGCACCGGGGCCGCGTGCTCGCCGAACTGCACTGTGCAGCCCAGGAGGAAGCCAGAGCCGAGCACGGTGATGGCCTCGCCGCCTGCCGCGAGGCCGTACGCAGGCGAGGCCGAGGTCACGACCGGCAGATCGCCCGTGGCGTCGCTCGCGGTGCGGAAGCGGACGGTGGCCTCGGCGCCGAGCTGCGCGCCGCTCAGGTCCGACAGCGTGGGCGCGATGCGCAGGATGTACGAGGTCGACGGCGCGAGCTGCGCGAGCGGCGTGAGCACCACGCTGCCGCCCTCGATCGAGGAGGCCACGCGGCGCTGCACCGCGATGGGCGCGTGCGTCGCGTCGTCGAGCTCGAGCGTCACCGCATCGGCGGTCGCGGGATCGGGCAGGAGCGAGAAGGCGGCCTCGATGCGCGTGTTGACGGACGCGATCTCGTCGGCGGCGGGTGTGGTGCGGCGCAGCTCGAGGTGCTCCAGCGCGACGGAGTCGAGGGCACCCGCGAGCGCGCCGGCCTTGTCGGCAGCGGCGGCCAGGGGGAGCTCGACGTCGCGGCCGCTCACGTCGAGGAAGAGCGTGCCCACGAGCAGGTAGTTGCCCACCGACGCGAGCGATTCAGCGGCGCCGAAGACCGTGGCCGTCTCCAGCGCGTGCGGCTGCTGGCCGAGCGGCGCGGTGAAGCGTTGCACCTCGCCGCTGCCGGCCGCGACATAGATGAGGCCGCCCACAGTGCGCGCGCGCTCGGCCGACAACTGGCCGCCCACCGACGAGCCCGCGAGGAGCAGCGTGCCGGCCGGTGCAGGCGCCGTGGGATCGGTGAGATCGACGATCGCCACCTGCGCCGCCGTGCCCAGCGAGACATACGCGCGACGGCCTTCGCTGACGACGTCGTGGGCGGGCGCGCTCAGGGCGATCTTGCCCAGCTCCGCGAGGTCGCCGCGGGTGGCGTCGAGCACGTGCAGCGCGGGGCCCGACGCGTCGAGCGAGGTGGCCACCAGCGCGAGCGGACCCGCGAAGGCCATCGCCGTCACGCCCGGCAGCGGGAGCGAGCGGACGAGGAGCGGCTGCGAGGTCTCCGTGAGCGTGTACACGCTGACGCCCACGGCATCGCCGGCGAGCAGCACGTCATCGCGCGCCGCGACGGCCGTGGCCGCGGTGTGCGCGGGGAGCGTGGTGACCACCTGCGGGTGCGCCGGCAGCGAGACGTCCACGACCTCGGTGCCCGCCGGACCCGCCGCGATGTAGAGCCGGTCGCCGAGCTTGGTCAGCGCGCGCACGCCGCCCGCGCCCGAGAAGTTGAGCTGAGCCACGACGCGCGCATTGGTCGGCTCGCCCACGTCGACGACCTGCAGCCCGCCGCCCTGCGTGGCGCGGCCCTGCTCGTAGACCGTGCCGTCGGTGCCGGTGATGTCGGCGATGCCGCCGAGCGCGATGTAGGCCGCGGTGCCGTCGACCAGCACGTCGCGGATGGGCGGCGCGGGCAGCGTGGCCACCGCGCCTGCACCGTAGAGGAAAGCGCCCGTGAGCCGCGCGGTCTGCGCGCCGAGCGCGGCGACCACATCGACCTTGCCCGCGGCGTTCGGCGGCGCGATCACTGTGGCCCGGTCGTTGGCGATGACCTCCACCGAGAACGAATCCGTCTGGCCGAACGCGACGCCGAGGCCGGGCGCGAAGCCTGCGCCGCGCACATCCACCGCGATGCCGCCCGCCTGCGTCGCGCGCGAGGGCGAGACCGAGACGAGCCGCAGATGATCGGCGTAGCGGAAGCCGCCCAGGCGCGAGGCGAAGAGGCCGCTCGAGTCGCGCACCTCGACCGACGCGGCGCCCGGCAAGAGACCCGGCGACGGCGGCACGATCAGCGCGAGCTGCGTCGCAGAGAGGCTCGTCACCTGCGCCTCCTGCCCGCCCACGAACGCGCGCGTGCCCGCACGGAAGCCCGAGCCCGCGATCACGGCCGGCGTGTACACATCCGACAGCCCCGTCGCGGGCGTGATCGAATCCAGCGTCGGCTTCACCGAGTCGAGCGGCGCGACCACGAACGACGACTGGAACGGCGCGCCCTGGTGCACGGTCGAGTCGAAGCCCGTGACCCCCGAGACGTACACGCGCACCCGCGCGCCCGGCGTGAACGGCTGCAGGGGCGTGAAGCCCAGGATGGCCCCGCGCAGCGTGAAGTCGACGGTGATGCTGCCGGGGATCGGCGTCTCGCCTGAGCCCGTGTCGCTCGTGAGATGGAACGTGTCCGCGGTGACTGACGCGGGCGCGGTGGGCAGGGACATCTCCACGCGCACGGGCGCAGCCGGCGAGGCCAGCGCGCCATCAGCGGGCGACACCGAGACCACGAGCAGCTCCGCCGCGGGCACCTTGAGCACGGTGCTGTTGCCGGCGGTGGCGACGAAGAGCCCGCCCGCCGCCCAGGTGATGCCCGCCGTCAGGTCGCCGAGGTCGGTCGACTGCAGCGCGACCGGATTGTGCTCGTCCGAGAGATCGTAGACGTAGAGCCGGTTGCCCAAGGTCACGTACGCGCGGTGCCCGCGCACGGCGACGCGGCTGCGCACGAGCTCGCTGAACGGGTGCGCCCCGGCCTCCACCAGCACGGTGCCGATGCGGTGCGCGCTGGCGTCGAGGATGTCGAGCGAGAGGCCCGCGCCCGTCTCGCTGCGCAGGTCCGTCGAGAGCGTGTAGAAGCGCGACGGCCCGAGATCGAGCGCCAGCGCGTCGAAGGCGAGCGGCAGCGACTGCAAGAGCGGCAGGCCCGGCGTGCCCACATCGAACGCCTGCAGGTAGCCGAAGTTGTCGGTCGGGTCGGCCGTGCTCACCCAGGCCGTGCTGCCGTCGAGGCGCACCGCCGTCGCGCGGCCGATGGTCACCGCGTGGTCCACCTTGAACGGGTGCGTCGGGTCGGTCGCGTCCACGAGCAAGAGGCCGAATGAATCGGTCGCGAGCAGCACCAGCGCGCCCGCGGCGTCGATGCCGTGCACCGGGCCATCCGTGCGCAGGCCGCCGAGACGGATGGGCCGCTCCGGCAGCGTCACATCGAAGATCTCCAGGCCCTCGTAGTTCGGCGTCGCCACGCCCACGTAGAGCGTCGTGCCCACGAGCTTGATGTCCGAGGCCACGCGCGGCGGGAAGCCCGGCAGGTCGATGGTGTCGCTCACGGGCAGGTCGTACGAGAACGTCGCGATGGTCAGCCCCGCCTCGCCGGGGCGCGTGATCTCGACAGGCGCGAGCTGCGAGGTGTCCGAGCGCGGCGTCACGAACGACATCGTCGAGAGCGACTTCACGTGCACCGAGTCCGCCGAGACGCCGCCCACCTTCACCGTGGTGCCAGGCGCAAAGGGCGCGCCGTCCGTTGCCGTCAGCAGCACCTCGGTGCCGCCCGCCACCGGGCCGTGATCAGGGTTCAGCGTGTAGTGACGCGTGGCCGGATCGTCGAGGTAGAGGACGCCCGCGGGCACGACGCCGCGGATGCCGCTCTGGTCGACGACCACGAGATCGGCCGGGCCCGCCGTGGCCGACGCCGGCGCGGTGAGATCGATGGTCGAGTCGCTGAAGATGCTGAACTGCGCCGCGTTGCCGCTGATGGTGACCTGCGTGACGCCCGAGAGGCTCGCGCCCTGGAGCTGCATCAGCGTGCCACCCGAGCGGCGGGCGGTGTTCGGCGCGATGGCCGTGATCTGCGGCGCCTTGGCCCCTGCGCCTGCGGTGTTGAAGGTCGAGTGGAGCGCGGTGAGGAGCGCGCCGCCCCGCTGATCGGTGACGCTGGTGTCGACCTGGATCTCGTAGCTCGCGTTGGGCAAGAGCGCGCTCGACAACGCCGCGTGGATGGCGAACGTCTGCGAGAGGAAGTCGCTCGTGGTGCTGAGCGTGAGCGGCTCGTTGCCGTTCGGACCCACGAGGCGCACGCTCGCGGGCGTGACCGAGGGCTCCGCGAGCGGGCGGTCGAAGCGGATGACCACCTCGGGCAGCGCGGGCGGCACGAGCTGTCCGCGCGCGGGCGTGACGCCGGTGACGTAGGTGAACGGCGTTCCCAGCTCGGTGAGCCGATCGAAGCCCGCGAGCATCAGGCGGTCGCCCACCGGGTGCACGTCCATGGCGCGCTCGCGGTTGCCAGCCGAGACGAACACGGGGTTCTGCGGATCGGACAGGTCGACGACCGCGGGCCCGCCCAGGTTCGCGGCCACGAAGAGCACATCGCCCACGAGGCGCAGGCGCACCGGCTGGCCCGGGTTGTTCGAGAGCGACAGATCGAACGGGAGCCGCTTCACCTCGACCGGCGCGGCAGGGTTCGACACGTCGTAGATGACGAGGCCGAACTCGGGCGCGGCGATCACGGCGTACCCGCGCACCACAGCGACATCGGTGACGTTCCACGGCAGCGTCACCGTGGCCAGCGGCGTCGCGTCCGCCGAGGCCGACGAGTAGACGACCAAGGCGCCCGTGGTGTGCTCGCTGCGCTTGTACGCGCCCGTGCGCTGCGCCTGCGTGCCGCCGCCGATGACCGAGGTGTCCGGCGGCGGAGGCGGCGAGTACGTGAGGCCATCCGACTGCGGACAGAACTGGATGCCCTGGTGCGCGCCCATGGCCAGGAAGAGGCGCCCGTCGGCCACCACGCCGCCGTACGGCTGCGCCGCGTTGCCCGCCGTCAGCTCGCCGAGGTTCGGCACCGGCAGGCTCTTGATGAACACCGGGTCCTGCGCGCTGCGCGTGTCGATGAGGAAGGCGCCGCCGAGATCGCCGTACGCGAGCTTGCGCGTCTCGCACGGCGAATTGTCCTCAGGGTCGGTGACCAGCGCGTTCGTCAGCACGATCGCGCCCGTGGCCGTCGGGATCACGCGCGTCGCCAGCTCGCCGTCCATCGCCGTCGAGCCCAGGCGGCCGAGCACGGGCAGGTGCACCGGATCGTTCCCGTCGAGCACGGCGAGGCCGGAGAAGCCGTTCGCCACATAGAGGCGTCCGCCGCTCATGGCCACGTCCATCGAGTCCGGCATGATCTCGACATCCGGCAGCGGCGGGCCGTCGAGGATGTTGTCGATGTCGCTCTCGAGCGCGGCCTTGCGCAGGAAGTCGAAGAAGCGGTCGGCCTGCGCGTCGTCGGCCTTCACGATCTGGTCGCCGCTCGCGCTGGGGCGGCCCGGCGTGCCCACGTCGTAGGTCACCACGCGGAACGACTCGGGGATGATGCCGCCGCCGGTGAGGGGCCCGAGGTACGGCTGCGAGAAGGTGTTGCCGCTCCCCGACGGGCCCGCGTTCGAGTAGATGAGCTGCGCCTGCGTCGGGTCGCCCGCGAGCGCGGCCGGGTAGACGGCGACGGCCTTCTCCTCGCCCGAGAACGGCAGGCCGTAGATGGGCGCGTGCGGCGCCACGCTGCGCTCGGTGAGGTCGGGCGAGATGACGGTGATGTCGGCCGGACCGAACGAGCCGGGGCCCGCGACGGCCTTGAGCAGCGTGGTCGAGAGCACCTGCACCGAGCGCGCGGGGAGGCCGCGCACGAGGACCTGCGAGCCGGAGAGGGCGCCGAGGCCGACGGGCAGGAAGCCGTGGCCGGTGACGGTGACCGTGCTGCCGCCGCGCGGATCGAGGAAGAGCGGCGTCGTGGTCTCGGCGGTGGTCGGCGGCGAGTAGAGATAGCCGCCCGGGAGGCGCGAGGTGAGGCCGGTCGGATTCGTCACCACCACATCGGCGAGGCCCGCTGCGCCCGGCGGCACTTGAACGGTGAGCCGCGTGGGCGAGGCCGCGAGCACCTGAGCCGGCGCGCCGCCGATGGTCACCGTGGCCTGCGCGTCGAAGCTCGCGCCCAGGACTTCCGAGATCTGCCCGCCCGCGACCGGACCCACGCGCGGCACCATCTGCGAGAGCGCAGGCACGGGGCCGTCGTCGGTGGCGGCAGAGAAGTCGAGCACGAACGGCGCGGTCAAGGTCAGCGGCGCGGGCGGCGGCGTGGTGAGGAGCGTCGACACCTCGAGGTGCAATTGCGCGCCCGCGGGCAGCTCCTCGTCGGGACGGAAGAGGATGGTGCTCGCCTGCGCGTTGGCGCTGCCGGCCTCGAGCGCGCCGGTGACCGGGATGCCGTCCGCCGTGAGCGAGAAGGCCTGCTCGGCCGCGGAGGCGTCGATGGCGGTCGAGAACACGACCAGGATCGACGGGAGGTTCCGCGGCACCACCTGGCCCGGATCGACGCTCGCGAAGAGCACTTGCAGGGAGCCCGGCACGCCGACATCGAGCGCCCACGAGCCGTTGGGCAACAGGCGCCCCGCGAGGAGCTGCGAGCCCGAGAGCGCGATCATGCGCGCCTCGCCGCCGTGCGCGCCGGTGATCTGGTACAGCGCGTGCGGGTTCTGCGGATCCGAGACGTCGATCACCGAGACGCCGCCCGCGCCGGTGGCGACGTAAGCGAGGTTCCCCGACAGCCGCACGTCCCAGGCGAAGCCCGGCATGGCGAGCGTCGAGAGCACCGTCGGCTGCAGCGGGTCGCGCCCGTCGACGATGACGAAGCCCGCGTTGCCCGCCGCCACGTACGCGAGCCCGCCATAGAGCCGCGCGCGCTGGGCCGGGAGCTGCACGGCGCCCAGCGGCGTCATCGGGCCCTCGAGCGAGAGGAAGCGCAGCTCACCTGCGTTGATGGAGCGATCGCCGTTGCGTGTGCCGCGGACGGCGACGCCCAGGCCCTTCTCGACCGCGAGCGCCTGCACCGGCTGGTCCGAGAGGTCGTCGATGGGGAACGGCGGCACGGTGATGTCGTAGCGGCGCAGGCCACCCGTGCCCGCGGCTGCGAGGAGGCGATCGCCGCGCGCGTCCAATTCATAGACCGCGTCGCTCCCTGCGCCGGTCGAATCGAGCAGGTACGGGTGCGCCGGATCGGTCACGTTCACGCGCGCCACCGTGGCGCCGCGCAGGCCCAGATAGAGCGTCTGGCCGCCCTCGGGCGGGTACGAGATCGACAGCGCCTCGCCGAGCGGGAGCTGCGCGATGATGCGGTCGTCGACGCCGTCGTGGTTGTTGTCCCAGAGGCCCGAGCGCAGCGCGGGCGGGATGTCGGCCTGCAGATCGATGATGGCGAGGCCGTCGGCGGTGGCCGCGTACGCGAGCGTGCCGATGGCGACGAGGTCGTTCACGCGCGAGGGCAGCGGCACCGAGGCGAGCGTGGGCTGGTCGAAGATGAAGCCGTCGCTGAGCGTGGCGCTGGTGCCGTCCGGATTGGTGACCGTGACATCGACCGGGCCGCGCAGGCCCGCGGGCGTGTAGGCCTCCATCGTGTTGAGGCCGAGGAGGCGCGTGCGCAGGGCCGGCGTGGTGCCGAAGGTGAGCTGGACATCGCCCGCGGGAGAGAAGCCGGTGCCCTGGACGATGACCTTGGTGCCGCCCGTGGCCGGCCCGCGGGAGGGCGAGACCGAGGCCACCGTGAGCGGGTCGATGTAGAGGAAGGCGCCGATGCTGAGCGACTCGGCGCCTGAAGGGTCGCGCAGGAGGAGCGAGGCAGCGCCCGCGGCGCCCGGAGGCGTGCGCACGGTGGCCGAGGTGCCATCGGGTGCGACGCTCTGGACCGTGGCCACCGCGCCGCCGAGCCGCACCTCGAGGCCCGGCTCGAGGCCCGTGCCCGTGAGCGTGAGGAGCGTGCCGCCCAAGGAGCTGCCCTGGCGCGGCGTGAAGGACGTGAGCGAGAGCGGCGCGCCGGCCTGCGCGGAGGCCGTGGTGAACTCGGCGATGAACGGCGCCGGCATGGGCGAGCCCGTCGCGGCATCGGTGACGCCGTCGACGACCACCTTGTACGTGCGCGACGGCAAGAGCGGCGCGGCGGGCACGAGGCGCAGATCGCTGCCCACCGAGGTGTCGAGCGTCGCCTGCACCAGCGCGCCCGTGGAGCTGCCGTCCTCGAGGAGCAGCTTCACCGTGGTCGACGGATCGCCGCCGGTGACGAGCCGGTTCATGTGGAACACGGGCCGCGTGAGCACGGGCACGCCGAGCTCGCCATCCGCGGGCTCTGCGCTCGCCACCAGCGGGAACTGCAGCGCCACCACGTCCAGCGCGTCGAGCGGCTCGGGCGATTCACGGGTGGCCTTGAAGCCCGAGTACACGCTGATGACGGCGACCTTGGAGTCGAGCGCGACCGCAGAGAGCGTACCCGCAGGGAAGAGGCTCACCGCGTCGACGGCCTTGGGCGCGTTGGGATCGCGCGCGGCCTCGATCTGCAGGACGCCCGCGCCGCCCTGCGTGTTGGCGTACGTCGGCGAACCGCCCGCGACCGAGATCTGCGGGCCCACCGCGTCGATGACGAACGGCGTCCCGCTCACGAGCGGCGGGATGAGCGACACCAGCCGCGAGCGCGCCGGCGGCTGCAGCGTGAGCGAGTAGAGCGAGCCCTGATTCGTGGCGAGGCCGCGCGCGTTGTCGAAGGCCACCTGGCCGAGGTTCGGGCCCGCGGTGATCTGGCCCAGCACCGGCAGGCCGGGGCTCGAGACGTCGACCACGAGCTCGTACGTGTCGCCGATCCGGAGCATCGCCAGCTTGCCCGAGACGTGCACGCCGTCGACGTTGACCGGCTGCACCTGGCCGTTGAGCAGGAAGCGATTCACCGCGCCCAAGAGCAAGGGCCGCGTCGGGTCAGCGACCGAGAAGAGCACCACGCCCGCGTCGTGCGCCGCGATGAGCAGCAGGTCACCGGCGAGCGCGATGCCCTTGGCCGTGCCCTGGAACGGCACCGCGGTGACGAGCTGCGGGCCCGCCGTGTCCGAGCCGTCGATGACGAGGAGCGACGGGCCGTTCGCGCCCGTGACATCGACGTACTGCAGCGTCGGCGCCTGGGCGGCCACGAAGGCATACGGCGGGCGCACCGCGAGATCGATCGGGTCGTACGGCGGCTGCAGCGAGAGGCCGCCCAGCACGCTCGCGGCCGTGGGCGTGGTCACGTCGACCAGGGCCAGCGCGCCGAAGATGCTCTTGTCCAGGAGCTCCTGCGGCGTCTTCGCGCCCTCGAACACCGTCGCGTGTTGGAGCAGCCACACGGTGCTCCCGGTGAGCGCCAGCGCGCCCGAGCGGCCCTGCGCGAGCTTGTGCGACGGCCGGATGGGCCCGTCGACGTCGGGGTTGTAGCGGCCCAGCACCGACGAGACGACGAGGTCGGAGTAGACGTACGCGCCCGGCGCCAGCGCGCGGCGGCCATCGGGATTGGTGACGAGCACATCGGCGGGACCGAACGGCCCGGGCGGCGTCAGCGCCTGGATGCGACCCGGTGACAGGACGCGCACGTTCGTGGCCATGGCCGAGCCGATCTGCACCGTGGCCCCGCGCGCGAAGCCGCCGCCCGAGAGCTCGATGGCCTGGCCACCCTTGAGCGAACCCGTGGGCGGCACGACGAACGAGAGCTGCAGGAAGGGCAGGTACGTGAAGCCGCCCAAGAGCGTCCCCGAGAGGCCGTCCGGCAGGAGCACCGTGACCTCCGCCGGGCCCTCGAGCTGCGGCGGCGTGCGGCAGGTCAGCGAGCGGCCGTCGGGCTGCACCAGCACCTGCGTGGCCTCGGTGCCCGAG
>JAFEBC010000606.1 GCA_018266095.1 Deltaproteobacteria bacterium | reverse complement strand
GGGCTCGTCGCTCGCCGATGCGCTCGCCGATCACCCGAAGGTGTTCAGCACGCTCTACGTGAACATGATCCGCGCGGGCGAATCCTCGGGCGCGCTCGATGTCGTGCTGCAGCGCCTCGCCGACTTCACCGAGTCGTCGGCGCAGCTCAAGAACAAGCTCATCGGCGCCATGCTGTACCCGGCCATCATGGTCGTGGTCGGCATCGCCATCGTGTCCATCCTCTTCGTGGTCGTGATCCCGAAGGTCACCAAGATCTTCGAGGACATGAACGCCACGCTGCCGTGGACCACGCAGTCGCTCATCGCCATCTCCAACTTCATGCGCGACTACTGGTACACGGTCGTCATCGGCGTGCCCGCGATCGTGTACGGCTTCCTGCGCTGGATCCGCACCGAGAAGGGCCGCGCCTGGTTCGACCGCTTCCAGCTCAAGGTGCCCGTGCTCGGCGACCTCGTGCGCATGCTCGCCATCTCGCGCTTCGCCAAGACGCTGAGCACCCTGCTCTCCTCGGGCGTGCAGCTCCTCATCGCGCTCGACATCGTGCGCAACATCGTCTCGAACACGGTGCTCTCCAAGGTCATCGGCGACGCGCGCGACGCCATCCGCGAGGGCGAGAGCATCGCCGCGCCGCTCAAGCGCTCGGGGCAATTTCCGCCGCTCGTGTTCCACATGATCGCCATCGGCGAGAAGTCGGGCCAGCTCGAGGAGATGCTCGCCAACATCGCCAAGAGCTACGACTCGCAGGTCGACATGCGCATCAGCGCGCTGACCTCGCTGCTCGAGCCCGTGATGATTGTCGTGATGGGCGGCGGCGTGGCGTTCGTCGTGTTCTCGATCCTGATGCCGATCATGCAGCTCAACACGTTCGTGCCGAAGTAGCGGGGAGCGGCCATGGACACGCGCACGCACACGCAGAAGCCGATCGAGCCTGATGAGGTGCAGCTCGGCACGCGCGTCGCCGCGGAGGCGGCCGTGGCAGGCTTCGGGCTCGGCGAGTTCGTGATGTCGGTGCGGTTCTGGTGGCAGACGGGGATCGCGTGTGTGCACGCGGCGCTGCGGATCTTCAAGCAGACGCTGGGCCCCAAGATGATCCCGGCGATCGCCGCCGCAGCGCTCGTTGGAGTCGGTGGCGGATCCTTTGCCACGACGTTTGCGTTGCTCTCACTGAATCAGAACAAGGTTGCGCGCCACGATCTCTTGATGCTCAGCAACGCGACTGCGCTCTACATGAACGATCACGACGGCCACGGGCCTGCTCATCTGATCGACCTCTCACCAATGTATCTCCACGGGATGCACAGGGACCCCTGGGGCCACGACTACTTCCTCGCCCACCCGCCGGGCGCCCTCATCATCGGCTCGCTCGGTGCGGACGGCCGGCTCGGTGGTGACGACGACCTGATCCAACGCATCGAACTGAAGTCCGACGACGCGCAGGCCGAGAACCTCTTGATCGACGCGAACGGCTGCTGGGGCCACGCCTGCACGCGCGACTTCTGCGGTCCAGACAATTGCCAACACGAAGGGAAACACCAATGAACGACACGCTCCAGCTCCAACTCACCAAGCAGCTCGCGAAGAAGCGTCGCAACCGCGGCGCGCGCGGCATGACGCTCATCGAGATCATGGTCGTGCTGGTGATCCTCGGCCTCATCGCCGGCGCCATCGGCTTCAACGTGTTCCAGTCGCTGAAGGAGGGCCAGATCAAGGCCGCCAAGCTGGACCTCAAGGCCATCTCGGACGCGGTGGACCTGTACCACGTCGAATCGGGCCAGTGGCCGGACAGCCTGCAGCAGCTCGTGCCGAAGCAGATCAAGGAGCTGCGCAAGGATCCGTGGGGCAGCGAGTACTCGTACGTGCGCCAGGGCGACGGCTACGAGGTCTACAGCTACGGGCCCGACAAGGCGCAGGGCGGCGGCGACGACCTCTCGCAAAAGGGCGGCTCCGAGGGCAGCTCCAGCGCGGGCGGGAAGTAGCGCGCCGGACAGAGGCGACGAGGCGA
Organism: Deltaproteobacteria bacterium; assembly: GCA_018266095.1. GTDB lineage: Bacteria > Myxococcota > Myxococcia > Myxococcales > 40CM-4-68-19 > CAIWCD01. The sequence continues at coordinate 9,603 of JAFEBC010000606.1, read as the reverse complement.
TGATGCAGAGGCCGCGCGGCATGACGTTGATCGAGATCTCCATCGCGCTCGCGATCGCGGGCGTGATGGTGGCGATCGCCGTGCCCGCCATCAACAGCATCACGCGCGCGCAGCTCCGGCAGAGGGCAGGACAGCTCGCGGGCGGCCTGCGCGCGATGTACGGCGCGACGGCGCTCCTGGGGAAGAGCTGCCGGCTGGCGATCGATCTCGACGCGGGCGCGTACCAGTCCGAGTGCGCGCAGCGCGCGGTCACGCTGTCCAAGGAAGGCGAGCGGTCGCGCAACGGCGAGCGCGAGAAGACGCAGGAAGAAGAGCTGCTGGAGAACGCGAAGGGGCGCGAAGGGCTGTCGGACGAGGACAAGACCAAGCTGGAGCTGGCGCAGAAGAACGCGTTCACGGCCTACAAGGAGATCCCGCCCACGCAGCTCGGCAGCTCGGTGAAGTTCAGCAGCGTGTGGGTGCAGCACCAGCCCGAGCCGTACAACAAGGGCATCGCGTACGTGTACTTCTGGCCGAGCGGGCTGACGGAGGCGGCGTCGATCCAGCTCGAGCAGGGCGATGACGTGATGACGCTCCTGGTGTCGCCGCTCACGGGCCGGGTGAGGGTGATCACGGGCGCGGCCGACGCGCCGGAGCAGAAGCAGTGACGGCGCGGGCGCACAGCGCGGCGCGCGCGGAGGTGCAGGCGCGGAGTCGCCGGGCCTTGAGCGCGAGCGGGTTCACGCTCCTCGAGGTGATGATCGCGCTGGCCATCCTCGCGGTGGGCCTGGTCGCGCTCGGCGACATCAACGCGGGCGCCATCAACATGCACGCGTACGCGCGGCGCGCCACCGAGGCCACGCTGCTCTTGCGCAGCAAGATGAACGACATGGAGGACCTGCTGCACAAGGACGGGTTCTCCGACTTCGACGACGAGAAGACCGGCACCTTCGACGAGGAGGGCTCGCCCGACTTCAAGTGGCGCGCGGAGATCCTCAAGCCGGACATCAAGCTTGACGCGGACCAGCTCATCGGCATGCTCTCGGGCCAGGGCGGGTCGAGCGGTTCGTCATCGAACACCTCGGGCGGCGGCGGCCTGGGCGCGAGCTTGAGCGGCGCGCTCGGCCTGCTCGGCGGACTGGGCGGCGGCAGCGGCGGCGCGAATCCGCTCTCGGCCCTCGGCGGACTGGCCGGAGGCCTGGGCGGCGCGGGTGGTGGCGCAGGCGGTCTCGCCGCGGCAGGGCCGTTCGCGGGCCTCATCTCGGGCCAGGCGAAGACGTTCGTGGAGACCTTGAAGAAGAGCGTGCGCGAGGTGCGCGTCACCGTGTCGTGGATGGACGGCAAGGAGGAGCGCACGATCTCGGCATCGCAGCAGATGGTGATCCTGCCCGAGTCGGTGGGCAAGGCGGGCCAGACGGGCGGCGTGACCACGCAGCAGAACGGCCAGACCAATCCGCAGACGGGCCAGACCAACCAGCTCAACAACGGGCAGAACGTGGTGCTGCCCAAGGGCCCGAGCGGCGACGGGGACACGCAGTGAGCGCCCCGACGCGCACACCTCACGGATCGCGCGCGGCCGCTCCTGGAGCGGGTCTGCGCGGCTTCACGCTGCTCGAGGTGATGATCGCGATCGCCATCCTCGCGCTCATCGGCAGCCTCACCTACGGCACGTTCGATGTGGCCTGGAACACCAAGACGCGCATCGAGAAGGCCGAGGATCGCGATCAGATGATGCGCGGCGCGCTGGCCCGCATGGCGCGCGAGATCTCGATGGCGTACCTCTCGGAGCACTACGACAAGAAGCGCTACCGCACGCGGCCCACGCTCTTCCGCTTGAAGGACGGGCGCACCGACGCGCGCTTGTTGTTCACGGGGCTCGCCGGCGAGCGCCTGTACACGGACGCGAAGGAGTCCGACGAGGGCGTGTTCGAGTACTTCCTCGCCACCGCCGAGGACGGCAGCGGGCGCCAGGATCTGTTCCGCCGCACCAAGCCCGTGATCGACGAGGAGATCGAGCGCGAGGGCACGAAGTCGACGCTGGCCGAGGACGTGATGAAGGTCGGCATCGAGGGCTGGGACCCGAAGGATCGCGAGTGGCGCGACGAGTGGGACTCGAACTCGAGCTCGCGCCAGGGCCAGGTGCTCTTGCCGCCGCGTGTGCGCATCACGCTCGTGTTCAAGGACGAGAACGGCAAGGAGAAGAAGCTCACCACGCAGACCAAGCTGTTCCTCGGCGCACCGCTGGATTTCTAGAGGCCCCGCATGATGACGCTCATCGCACAGCCCAAGGCGCGCAAGCTCTCGCGGAACTCCCGCGGGGGATCGATCGCGCCCGCGCGCGGCGTGGCGCTCATCCTGGTGCTGACGACGCTGGCCATCCTGACCTCGATCGGCGTCGACTTCAGCTACTCCACGCGCGTGAACTTGAAGCTGGCGGAGAACCTGCGCGACGAGACGCGCGCCTACTATCTGGCGCGCTCGGCGATCAACCTCTCGCGGCTCATCCTGCACTTCCAGAAGCAGCTCGACACGGTGGGCGGACAGGCCACGGCGGGCCTGCAGAACGCGCTCAAGGCGCTGCAGCCGCAGACGGGCGCGAACACGGGTGTGCTCCCGGGTACGCCGGGTGCGACCGGCAGCTCGGGCAGCCTCGGCATCCGCTTGTGGGAGTTGATCCCGGTGAACTCCAACGCGTTCGGGATGTTCCTCGGCGGCGGGCTGCCCGACGGGATCGACAAGGCCGCGCTCGGCGCCGACAGCGATCGCCCGCGCGACCGCGACCAGGATCGCAAGAACGAGCGCCCGCAAGGCGCGCCTCCGCTCAGCGCGCCGCTCTCGTCGTTCGGCGCCTTCGACGGCAGCTACGACGCGAAGATCACGGACGAGAACAGCCGCATCAACGTGGCCGCGCTCGGCGGCCTGGGCAGCCAGACCTCGGCGCCCTATCTGCAGCTCACCGCGATGATGGCGGACCCGAAGTACGACTTCCTCTTCAACGAGCCCGACGCCAACCGCGACCGCGTGCGCCGCGAGGACGTGATCATCGCGCTCAAGGACTGGATGGACGAGGACGAGACGGGCAGCGGCATCGATCCGACCAACCGCATCGCGCCCTTCGTGGCCGGCTTCTCGGACGAGAACGGCAACTACTCGCGCTACACGCCGCGCTACAAGGCCAAGAACGCGCGGCCGGACAGCCTGGACGAGCTGTACATGGTCTACGGCGTGAACGACCGCTTCATGACCGCGTTCGGCGACCGGCTCACGGTGTGGCCCGACATCAACTCCAAGCTGAACGTGAACACGAACGATCAGCTCCAGATGATGACCAACATCCTCATCGCCGCGCAGAACCCGACCGACCCGGCGCTGCGCAACCCGGCGCTCCTGCGCACGATCCTGCAGGAGATCCAACTGCGGAAGATGTTCTCGTTCTTCGGGCTCACGGCGCAGGACTTCGTGTCCATCCTCAAGGCCAACGGCGTGCTCCTGCGGCGCGATCTGGACACGCCCGCGGGCATCGCCAACGTCTTCGGCGACAGCGTGGACACGTTCCGCATCGTGGCCACCGGCCACGTCGGCAGCGTGGACAAGAAGGTCATGGCGATCATCCGCACCGATGATCTGCTCGGCAAGTTGCTCTATTGGAAGGAGCTCTAGGATGCACCGGATCTTGGGACTCGACGCGTCGGCCACCGAGCTGCGCCTGCTGGCGTTGCAGAGCGGCTTTCGCGGCTTCGAGCTGCAGGAGGCGCGGCGCGTGCCGTTGCCGCTCGAGGGCACGGCGTCGGAGCGGTTCAAGGCGGGCGCGGCGCAGCTCGGCGTGACGGGCGAGGATTCGGTGGCGATGGCGCTGCCGGCGCACCTCGTGTCGAGCCATGTGTTCACGCTGCCGTTCACCGACAACAAGCGCATCGAGCAGGTGCTGCCGGCCGAGGTCGAGGGCGCGATCCCGTTCGATCTCTCCGAGGTGGTCTGGGACTTCAGCGTGCTCTCGCAGGCCAACGGCAAGAGCCAGGTGCTGGTCGCGGTGGTGAAGCGCGACCTCTTGAAGGACCAGCTCGCGAGCTGGCACGAGGCGGGCATCGATCCGCGCGTGGTGACCTTCGCGCCGCTGGCGATGGCGGCCCTGAACGAGCGCCGGCTCATCGACGTGGCGAGCGGGCAGACGGACGTGGTGCAGAGCGAGGATCCGGCCGCGACCACGCCGGACGCGGGCCCGAGCACGGTGAAGGACGGCAAGGAGCAGTCGTTCCTGGTGCTGGAGGGTGGCCCCGAGCAGGTGAACCTCACGCTGCACCACGAGGGCAAGCTCGAGCTCGCGCGCGCGCTGATGACGGCCGAGGCCTCGCTGTGGGACGCGGCGCTGCAGGACCCGGCGCAGGTGGAGACGGTGCTGCGGCCGATCCTGCGCGACCTGAAGATCTCGCTGCGCTCGCGCGGCGCCCAGGCTGCGCCCAAGCGCGTGTTGCTGGGTGGCGTGATCGCGGCGTTGCCCGGCGCGGCCGAGCTCCTGTCGAGCGAGCTGAACCTCCCGGTGGCCCCGCTCGCGCTCGATCCCGAGCTCAAGTTCCCCGAGAGCGAGGTCGCGCCGCCGGCCGCTGCGCTCTCGCTCGGCCTCGCGCTCTGCGCGCAGCAGCCGCGCGGGCACCTGAACTTCCGCAAGGGCGAGTTCGCGTTCACCAAGGACGCGTCCAAGGCGCGCGGGCAGATCGTGCGCGTGGCCATCGCCGCCTCGGTGCTGCTCGTGCTCTGGCTGGGCAGCGGCATCGCGCGGCTCTCGGCGCTCTCCAGCGACGCGGCGGCCTACGACGACGCGCTCTGCACCGCGACCAAGAAGATCCTCAACGAGTGCGTCACCGACTATCGCCAGGCGCTCTCGCGCATGCAGGGCGGCGGCTCGAAGGCGGCGGGCATCCCCCGCGTGTCGGGCTCGGAGGTGCTCGCGGAGGTGCTCTCGCACATGCCGGAGAACGCGCAGCCGCTGCTCGAGGATCTCGAGGTGACGACGGCCAGCGTGCGCATCAAGGGCGTCGCCGAGAGCTTCGGGCAGGTCGACCAGATCATCGCCGGCCTCAAGGGCGACAAGTGCTTCGGCGACATCAAGCAGCCGCGCGTCGAGAAGCAGCGCGACTCCACCAAGGTGCAGTTCGCCATCGACTTCGCCTACACGTGCGCGGGCGAAGGCGGAGGAGCTTAGGGTCATGGACAAGATCAAGAGCGCGCTCGCGGACGCGATGCAGTACCTCGAGGCCGCCTCGCCGCGTGAGCGTCGGCTCGTCATGCTCACGGGCGTCGCGCTGGTGGCGTTCATCCTCATCATCACCTGGGGCGGCATGAACTCGGCGATGCGCAGGCGGCAGGACGCGCTCGACGAGAAGCGTGAGGCGTTCGAGAAGATCCAGAAGCTCGCGGGCAACTTCGGCGCGCGTGAGCAAGAGCGGCAGATGATGGAGGCGCGGCTGCGCCAGAGCCCGCCGCAGCTCATGAGCTTCGTCGACAACCTCGCCAAGCAGGAGGGCGTGGACGTCGGCGGCATGAGCGATCGCGGCGTGGTGTCGGGCGGCGCGGGCGGCAAGCCGAAGGAGAGCTCGGTCGAGGTGAACCTCGGCCGGGTGCCGCTGGAGAAGCTGACCAAGCTGCTCGCGGCCATCGAGCACACGCCGGGCGTGGTGCGCGTGCGACGGCTGCGCGTGCGCAAGTCGCTCGACAACAAGGACACGCTGGACGTGTCCATCACCATCTCTGCCTGGCAGGGAGCGTAGCGCGTGGGCGAATCGATCCTGAGCTCTCCGCGCGCGTCGCGGCTGACGCGCTGGCTGTGGCCGGCGCTGTTCGTCCTCACGCTGCCGCTCTTCATCAAGCTGACGTTCCCGTACGACGCGGTGGCGCAGCGGCTGCAGTCCGAGGCCAGCAAGCAGAACGTGGAGCTGTCCATCGCCTCGATGTCGTCGAGCGGGCTCCTGGGCGTGGCCGCGTCCGGAGTGAAGGTGCGCCAGCCGCCGACCTCGGCGGGCCCGTCGCCGGAGATCGAGCTCGACCGCGTGTCGGTGTCGCCGGACCTGCTCAGCCTCATCACGCGCAAGGTCGGCTTCGGCTTCGACGTGGACGCGTTCGGAGGCAACGCGCGCGGCAAGGCGCGGGTGTCGAGCGATCCCAAGCAGCCCGGCCTGACGGCGCTCGAGCTCGACGCCAAGGATCTCGACCTCAAGTCGCTGCCGCTGCAGCAGCTCGGGAGCGCGGAGGCGATCGGCAAGCTCTCGCTGAAGACCTCGTTGCCGGCGCTGGAGCCCGTCGAGAGCACGAGCGGCTCGGTGGCGATCACGCTCAAGAACGCGGCGCTGATCAAGGCGCTCTTGCCGGTGCCGGGCATGGGCAACCTGACCTTGCCCAAGACGATGCTCGGCGAGCTCGACGGCGCCCTCACCATCGACAAGGGCATCGCCAAGGTGGACAAGTTCGCGCTGCGCGGCGGGGACGTGGAGGCCGACGTCGAGGGCACCATCCGGCTCAAGGCGCTGGTGGCGGTGTCGGACCTGAACCTGCACGTGCGGCTCAAGTTCACGGACAGGTGGCTGGACGCGAATCCGCTGGTGAAGGGCTCGCTGGGATTCCTGGGGCCGAAGGGGACGGACGGCTATTGGATCACGGTGAGCGGGCCGCTGCAGCGGCCGAATGTGCGGCCGGGGAAGTAGCTTCGTCCGCGGACCCGGGGCGTGGGGAGAGTTGCGCCCTCCGGGAGGCTTGCGGCACGACCGGCACCTCGCGTCCGCGAGGTGCTGGGAGCTCCGACTGGGAACCTTGAGGGGCCGCGCCTCAGTCGGGCGCAATCTCCCCCCACGCCCCGGGTCCGCTCTGGGTCACGATGGAAGGTGCGCCAGGGTCTCTCCCCACGCCCCGGGTCCGCTCTGGGTCCGGTTGGGTGGAGTGCCGAGACCGTGTGTGAGGCGGACTTCCCGGCGCACCGGCGCGCGCTTGGATTGGCTGGATCAGCCTGCGTCGATCTCGGCCGCAATCGTCTCTGCGGCTGCGCCGGGATCGGCGGCGTCGCGCAGCGGACGGCCGATCACGAGGAGATCTGCGCCATCGCGCACTGTGGACGCTGGCGTTCCGGTGCGACGCTGATCGCCCGCGGCAGAGCCGGCAGGACGCACGCCGGGGACGACGAGCCAGGGCTCGTGGCCAAGCGCGGCACGCAGCGCGCTGACTTCATGCGGCGAGCACACGAGGCCGTCGGCGCCGGCGCTCACGGCCAATCTTCCGAGACGCAGCACGGCCTCGCGCGAGGGGCCGCCGAGGCCGATGGCGGTCAGGTCGGCGTCGTCGAGCGAGGTCAGCACGGTGACCGCGAGCAGCTTGGGCGCGGACAGGCCGACGCTCTGGGCACCGGCCGCGAGGCCCTTCTTTGCGGCAGCCACCATCGCCGCGCCGCCGCTCGCGTGGATGGTCACGAGCGACGCGCCGAGCGCTCCGGCCCCGCGCGCCGCGGACTCCACGGTCTGCGGGATGTCGTGCAACTTCAGGTCGAGGAAGATCGGCGCGAGCTCACGCACGGCATCGACGGCCGCGCGGCCGTGGGCCACGAAGAGCTCCAGGCCCACCTTGAGCATGCCCACGCGGCCCGAGAGCTTCTGGGCCAACGCGCGCGCCGACTGCGGATCCGGCACGTCGAGCGCCGCGCAGATCCGATCGCTGCCCTTCATCGTCCGTCCGCGCGTCAGCTCCACGGGCCGCTCCGTTCTGTGCGCTGCGATCTTCGTGCCGAATCGCTTGTTGCGATGGGCGTGCTGCCTCAAGGGTTAGCGGATCTTTCCCCCGCCCTCAGCGACCGCGGCCTTCACCTTCGCCAGCACGTCCGCGATCGCCACCAGCTCCACCTGCGAGCCCGGCGTGCGCGGCTTCCATTCGACCTTGCCCTCGGCGAGGCCCTTCTTGCCCACCGCGATGCGCAGCGGCAAGCCGATGAGGTCCGCGTCCTTGAACTTCACGCCCGCGCGCTCGTCGCGATCGTCGAGCAGCGCCTCCACGCCCGCCGCCGTCAGCTCCGCGTAGAGCTTCTCGGCCGCCGCGCGCACGTCCGCGTCCTGCATCTGCAGCGGCAGGATCGCCACGTGGTACGGCGCGATGCTCATGGGCCAGCGGATGCCGTCCGCGTCGTTGTGCAGCTCGACCGCCGCCGCCAGGATGCGCTCGACGCCGATGCCGTACGAGCCCATCACGATCGGCGTCTCCTTGCCGTCCTCGCCGAGGATGTTCGCGCCCATCGACGCCGAGTAGCGCGTGCCGAGCTTGAAGATGTGGCCGACCTCGAGCGACTTGCCCACTTGCAGCGGCTTGCCGCAGTTCGGGCACCCTTCGCCCTCGACCACCGAGCGCAGATCCACGATCTTGGCGTGCGAGAGATCGCGCGTGATCGAGACGTTCTTCAAGTGGAACCCGTCCTTGTTCGCGCCCGTGACCATGCCCGAGAGGCCCGCGAGCCGCTCATCGAGGAACACGCGCACCGCGCCCGACGCGGACTTCTCGCCCAGGCCCACGCCGCCGAGCGACCCGGGCTTCGCGCCCATCAGCGGCGGAATCTCCTCCGCGTGCGCCGGCCGCACCTCGTTCGCGCCCGTCGCCGTCTGCAGCTTGGCCTCGTTGAGCGAGTCGTCGCCGCGCACGATCGCGATGACCGGCTTCCCGTCGGCCATGTACACGAGCGTCTTCAGTTGCCGCTTGGCGCCCACGCCGTACGGCTGCCGCTGCAGCGCCTCGATCGTCACCACGCCCGGCGTCGCGAACTCCTCGAGCGGAAGCTGCACGCCATCCGCCGCCGCGTACGCATCGGGCGTCTCGATCTTCGAGCGCGCCTTCTCCGTGTTCGCCGCGTAGCCGCACGCCTCACAGCTCGCGATCAGGTCCTCGCCCGCGTCCGTGCGCACCATGAACTCGGTCGAGCCCGACCCGCCCATCGCGCCCGAGTGCGCGTCGACCTGCACCGTCTTGAGCCCGCAGCGCGTGAAGATCTTCACGTACGCCTGCCGGTGGTCCTCGAACGACTTGTCGAGCCCCTCCTTGCCGAGGTCGAACGAATAGCTGTCCTTCATCGTGAACTGGCGCACGCGCAAGAGGCCCGACTTCGGCCGCGGCTCGTCGCGGAACTTCGTCTGGATCTGGTACCAGGTCTGCGGCAGCTGCCGGTACGAGCGCACCTCCGCGCGCGCGAGCACGGTGAAGATCTCCTCGTGCGTCATCGCCAGGCACAGGTCCGCGCCCTTGCGATCCTTCAGGCGGAACATGTTGTCGCCCATCACGCTCCAGCGCCCCGACTCCTCCCAGATCTCGCGCGGGTTCAGCGCCGGCAGATAGAACTCCTGCGCGCCGATGCGGTTCATCTCCTCGCGCACGATCTCGGTGATCGTGAGGATCGAGCGCTGCGCCAGCGGCAGCACCGAGTAGATGCCCGCCGAGAGCTGACGGATGAAGCCGGCGCGCACGAGCAGCTTGTGGCTCGCCACCTGCGCGTCGGCGGGGAGCTCCTTCAAAGTGGGAATGAATGCCTTGGTCAGACGCATGTGGACTCGGACTCCAGACTGGAACATTCACCGCAGAGGCGCAGAAACGCAGAATGTTCAGGTGTCT
>JAFEBC010000605.1 GCA_018266095.1 Deltaproteobacteria bacterium | reverse complement strand
GCTTCGAGCCCGTGGGCTCGACGGACACGGAGCAGATCCTGTGTGAGCTCCTGGGCCGCGCCGCCACGGACGGCCACCGGACCATCGGCGAGATCCCGCCCGAGACGCTGCTCGCGTGGTTCCACGAGCTGAACGATCACGGCGCGCTGACGACCGCGCTCACGGACGGGAACGACCTCGTCATCTACGCGGACCGCGCCGGCAAGGGCGAGGCGCACGTGTGGGAATTGCTCCCGCCGCACGGCCAGCTCGCCTTCGGCGACGAGGACCTGACCGTGGACCTCACGCGCCGCGGAATCCGCGCGCGCAAGGGCATCATCGTCAGCTCGAATCCGCTGCAGGTGCGCGACGGCGAGGCCGGGAGCTGGCGGCAGCTCGCGCCGGGGAGCCTGCTGATCGTGCGGCAGGGCGCGGTGCGCGCGCACGTGACGCCGGAGCAGGTGTGGCCGGGTGGCAAGCGGCCGTTGCCTGCGGGAGCGCACGCAGACGAGGGCGCCGAGGCGAACGCGAGCGCAGACGCGAACGCGAACGCAAACACCAACACCGACGCCAACGCCAACGCTTCTGCAAACGCCAACGCATCCGCGAACGCGAACGCCAACGCTCCCGCCGACGCCAACGCCGCGAATGCAGCCGCGGAGCCCAAGCAGCTCTTCATCCCCCGCGCGCGCCCGCTGCACAGCACCACCCGCGCCGAGGTGCGCCGCTACAACGTGCTGCACCGCACGCTCTACCGCTACACCAAGCCCGTCGAGCGCAGCACGCACGTGTTCCGCCTCTTCCCCACGCAGGACCGCCTGCAGACCGTGCACCGCGCGTCGCTCGACATCTCCGTGCCCGGTCACCAGCGCGACTTCGAGGACGTCTTCGGCAACCAGGTCCGCCGCGTGATGCTGGAGTCGCCCTTCACCGAGCTCTCCATCGAGGCGCGCTCGGACGTCGAGCTGTTCGACGTGGAGCCGCTCGACTTCCGCCCCGCGCGCGTGCGCTCGACGTTGCCGCTCGTGTGGATGCCCTGGCAGCGGCAGATCCTGGCGCCGTTCCTCCTGCCGCCGGAGCTGCCCGAGAGCGAGCTCGCCGAGCTGACCGAGTACGCGATGAGCTTCGCGCGCCGCAACGACTACGAGCTCTTGGACACGCTGCTCGACCTGAACGCGACCATCTTCAGCGAGTTCCAATACAAGACGGGCTCGACGCAGCTCTCGACCAGCGCGTTCGATGTCTACGCGAATCGGCGCGGCGTGTGCCAGGACTTCGCCAACCTGTTCATCTGCCTCGCGCGCCTCATCGGCGTGCCCGCGCGGTACGCGTGCGGGTACCTGTACACGGGCGAGGATCACCACAACAAGCGCATGGCGGACGCGAGCCACGCCTGGGTGGACGTGTACCTGCCCGAGGTGGGCTGGAAGGGCTTCGACCCGACCAATGGCGTGCTGACGCAGACGGACCACGTGCGCGTGGCGGTGGGGCGCAACTATGTGGATGCGACGCCGACCTCGGGGACGCTGTTCGTGGGCGGCGGGGGCGAGACGCTGTCGGTCGAGGTGAAGCTGACGCGGGTGTAGGGCGCTTCAGAGCCAGGTCAGCTTGGAGCGCCAGAGCTTCTTGAAGTCGGGATCGAGGTCCGTGTCGGCGTCGACGAGTTCGGCGTAGTGGCGGACGAGCTCTTGTGTCGGCGCGTCGGCCGGCTTCGCAAAAGGTCCCACGCGATCGTCTGGGAGTTCGTCGTGCTTCGGCGCGAACGCCATGGGTAGCACATCGTAGGCGGGCGCTAGCGAGGCGCGCCCGTTGTCGTCGATGATGAGGCCGTAGTTTCCCAGGTGCGTGTCGTCGTTGCCGATCGCGTGGGAGAAGGCGTGGATGCGGGCGAAGATGCGCGCATCAGTGGCGCTGAGGTGTCCGGCACGAACCAAGCCGTCGATGACTGGTTCTGGATCAGCGTAGGTTTCAAAGAGCGCGATGCCGAGGTTGTAGAGCGTCACGTGACCGCGACGGCCACCACCCAAGAGGCGATCGAAGCGCTCAACCTCAAGATATTCGCGTCCACCGATAGACCAACTCGCCGCACGGACCGCTGAAATCGTCGACGCGCCAAGCACGTTGCTCGCGAGAGCTTCCATTCGAAGCAGAGAGGCCCAACGACGTCCCGGTGCTGTCGACAACGGAGGGCTGAATTTCACAATCAAGCCAGTGCCATCTCCGACGTCCACGACAAGCTTTGGACGTGCCCCGCCGACGGACGAGCCCGCTCTTTCGCTCAACGCCATTGCCACGAAGCGCGGGTAGTGGTGCGTCCGAAGCTGCACTAGATCGAGGGGCGGCAGCTTCCGTTGCTCACGGAATCTCTCCAACGATTCGTCACCGATGAGAAGATTTCCGGGCAAGTCGTTCCCGTACGTCGTCAGGACCCGAAGTACATCCGATGCCGCCCAGAGATCCCTCTTGGGAGGCAGGCCTAGCTCGGGGAACCACCTGGCGAACTGCGTTGCCAGATACCCATCCGGCGCCATGTCCTCGAACACCCAGGGATGGTCGCCCTCGACTACATGGGTCCCCGGCCCGAGCAGGGGAAACCCGGCCCGCTCCAACTCCAGCGTCTTCGTGCGCGGCCGCCACCAGCCGAGCACGTCGACCTCGCCCGTGCTGCGCACGCGGCGGATCATCAGGTCCTCGCTGGGCGCGCCGATGGTCACGCTCCGAGTATGAATGAGGCCCTGCGCGCGCGCCAAATCTGCGCGTTCTTCAGTCGCCTCCACCCACTCCGCGTTATTGTTCCGCTCCCCCATGCGCCACCCCACCGCCCTCCTCCTCGCCTACGACGGCGCGCCCTTTCGCGGCTGGCAATCGCAGCCCGGCAAGCCCACCATCCAGGACGCGGTCGAGCGCGCGCTCGCGCAGGCCCTGGGCGGCAAGGTGCAGGTCTTCGGCGCCGCGCGCACCGACGCGGGTGTCCACGCAGAGGGGCAGGTGTGCCACTTCGTGCGGCAGAAGCTCGACTCCACAAGCGCGCTCGTCGAGCTCATGGAGACGCTGCCCAAGCACCTGCCCGCGGGCCTCACGCTCAAGTCGGCGGCGCTCGCGCAGCAGAGCTTCCACGCGCGGGCGAGCAGCGTGGGCAAGCGCTACGTGTACCGCTTCGCGTGGGGTCCGGAGTCGATGCAGGACGCGCGCGCGTTTCCGCTGGGGGAGGCCGCGCAGCCGCAGTGGGAGCGGGCGCGCAAGGCGCTCGAGGGCGTGCTCGATCTGACCGAGCTTCCGGGCCTGTCCTCGCCCTCGACGGACCGCAGGCCCGCGCCGGGGCTGACTGGATTCTCACTCGACGAGACCGCGAATTCCGCGTCGCTCGAGCTGCGCGCGCCCGCGTTCCGCAAGCATCAAGTCCGCAACGTCGCCGGGCACCTCGCGGCCATCGCGCTGGGGCTGGCCGAGCCGGAATCTCTGCGCACGCTCGCGCAGCGCAAGCGGCCGTGGATGGGCGCGCAGGCTCCCGCGCGAGGACTGACGCTGGTCGAGGTCGTGTACCCGCCCGAGCTCGCGCCGTTCAACCGCGCGCTGTGACGCACGCGCCGCGCGGCCCGGGAGCTACGCGCGCCGCTTCAGCCCCAGCTTGAACTTCGCCGGCTTCGGCGACGCGGCCGGGAGGATCTTCAGCGGCGGCGGCGCCTCGAAGTCGAACTCGCGCACGATCAGCGCCAACGCCAGCGCCGCCTCGATCAGCGCGAACATGCGCCCGATGCAGCTCCGCTTCCCATTCCCGAACGGCTTGTACGACGCCCCCGGCCGCTGACGCGCCACCTCAGGCAGGAAGCGGTCCGGATCGAACTTGTCCGGCTCCAGCCACACCGTCGGATCGCGATGCACGGCGGTCACGAACAGGCCCAGCGGCTTCCCCGCGGGCACCTCCCAGCGGCCGTCGAGCAGCTCGTCCTTCAAGGGCGCGAGCCCCAGCACCGGCACCGTCGGCCAGAGGCGCAGCGTCTCCGAGAGGATGCGCATGATGAGCGAGAGCTGCAGCACGTCCGCCCGCGTCGGCTCGCGCTTCCCCAGCTTCTGCTCGACCTCGGCCCGCACGCGCGCGAGCAGCGCCGGATTCGACGAGAGCTGGTGCAGCGCGAACGACAACATCCCCGACGTCGTCTCGTGGCCCGCCACCAGGAACGTCAGGATCTGGTAGCGGATGTTCTCGTCCGAGAGCCGCTCGCCGCTCTTGGGATCGACCTCCTCCAGCATCATCGAGAGGAAGTCGCGCGGCCACGTCTCGCGCGGCTTCAGCTTGCGCTCGGCCACCACGCGGTCGACCAGCTCGAACAGCATCTTCACGTCGCGCCGGAACACCGTCCGCTTGCGCCCGAACATCCACGCGATCGCCTGCGGCCGCGCGATCTCGTCGATGGACTCCTGCAGCGCCCGCCCCAGCGCCTTGAGGCACGGGTGCAGCTCCTCCTGCGCGAACGAGTGAAACGAATAGTCGAAGCCCGAGAGCGAGATCGTGTCGAGCGTGAGGCGCGTCATGTCCTTCACCACGTCGACGGGCGCCTCCGCCTTGCGCCAGTGCACGAGCAGCTCCTCGAGCGCGCTGCGCATGGCCGGGAAGTAGCGCTCCATCGACTCCGCCGTGAACCCGGGCGTGAGGATGCGGTGCGCCTTGTGCCAGTTGGGCGAATCGTTGTCGGCCGTGAACAGCCCGTCGCCGGCGAAGTCGCGGATGCGGATGAGCGGCCCGTCGACGATCTTCTGGTAGCGCGACTCGTCGCACATCTCGGTCGCGTGCCGCACGTTGAAGGCGAAGATGAGGTCCTGCCCGTTCGGCGTGAGAGTGCGCAGCACGCCGGGCTCGCGGTTCAAGCGCGCGTACTCGAGCATGCGCGCGAGCGGGCCTTCGGGATGGATGAGCCACGGCGCCGAACCGACGACGGGCAGGCGCGGCGTGGTCGGCATGTCGATGAACGGCAGCTTCTCGACGGGCGTGATCTGCGATTCAGCCATTTGCCCTCCGGAAGCCACTGGCCCGCCGCGCAGGAACCCGACGCGCTGCTCGATCGACGATCGCGAGCGAACGCATGCGAGCGGTGCCATTGGCCAGCCAGTCTCGCAGCTTGGCCTCCACGACCTCCCGCGCTGGCCCTGGCGGCATGCGACCGATCTCGCTCCGATACTGGGCAATCCTGTTGTCTCGCATGCGGCTTGCCCTCACCAGCGAGTGAAGCATCTGCGCAGTGTCGTCTCGCCCAGCCGCCGCGTCCCTCATCAACGCGCCCACGATCGCGAACACCCACGGCTCGACCGGCGCTCGCCCGTTCTCCATCCGAGAGACGTGCTCTGGAGCCAGCCGGAGTAGTCCCGCGAGAGCCTTGCCCGACAAGCCAAGCACCTTGCGGATGAACCGCAACGACTGACCGGTCGCAATGTCTTCCTTGATCAAGGCCAACGCGGCCTCGCGACTGAATTGCAACAGGGACGGCCCCTCGTAGTAGACCGCGCCACAGCTCTCACAGACCTGCACGTCGACCTCGCCCACGATCGGCAAGTTGCCCACGCGCACTT
>JAFEBC010000604.1 GCA_018266095.1 Deltaproteobacteria bacterium | reverse complement strand
GCACGGGGAGCTGCGCGAGCGCGTACGGCGTGTCGCCCAGGCCCTCGACGCGCGCGACCACCTGCGAGGACGTGCAGGACTTCCACTTCATCCCCGGGCCGATCCGCGTGTTCCCGGGCTCGTTCCCCTCGGGGCCGCGCCCGTCGCGCATCGCCGGCGTGTGGCTGCGCGACGCGCAGAACGTGGCCCAGGGCGCGCTGGTGGTGGCCGGTGTCGCCGCCGAGGCCACCGACGCGGGCACGGGTGAGCTGCCCGCGGCCAAGCTGGTCGACGCCGACAACGTGGTCGACGCGATGAACAACACCGCCCCGCTCAAGGAGCCCGCGAGCCTGTCGATCGACGCCCCGCCCGTTGACGTGGTGGCCTTCCAGCCGCTCCCCGGCGCCGACCCGCTGCCCGGCGCCTCCGCGCCCGTGTTCATCCTCACGCAGGAGGCCGCGGGCGTGCCCGCGCAGGTCCTGGCCTACTCGGTCTCGCCCTCGGCCAACGGCCCCGTGGCCACCGAGACCGCGCGCTGCTCGCTCAACTTCGTCGCCACCCGCCTCGCCCTGATCGCCGGCGAATCCGACAAGCTCTACATCGCGGACGGCACGCCCGATGGCGTCGTGGGCGGCATCGGCGACGGCGCGGTCGAGATCCTCACCAGCACGATGCCCGCGCCCGATCAGCCCCTCTCGGCCTGCGTCATCAACCGGCGCTTCTCGGCGCAGGATCCCGCCGACGGCTCGCCGCAGCCGCTGCGCTCGATCGCGCTCGCGCCCAAGTTCCGCACCTCCGACGGCCGCAACTTCAAGGCCGGCGAGGTGCTCGGCGGCGTGACCCAGGACGGTCGCGTGGTCTTCCTGTCGGCCACCTTGGGCGGCCCCATGCCGCTGCCGCCGCTCCTCGCGCCCTACCTCGACGACAGCGGGAACCCCCACGGCGAGGGCACCTCCGCGCCGCGCATGGAGCCGCTGCGCACCAACGGCCTCGCGCGGGACATCCTCTTCCTGAACCAGCCCCTGACCTGCCCCGCGGGGACCGTGGCGGGCAACCCGTGCCAGCTCGTGCGCGTCGGCGCCTCGGGCGATTCGGCGCGCTCGGTGCAGTTCGCGCAGGTGGCCGGCGTGTCCGCGAGCGACGGCGCGGTGTACTTCCTCGACGTGGACCTGCGCCGGTTCATCTCCGAGACGCGCGACGGCGTGGAGGGCCAGCCGCAGCCGACGCCCACCATCACCAGCGACGCCGCGTTCTCGCCCGTGCAGCCGAACGGCCAGGACGCGCCGACGTTCACCTGGGCCCCCGCGCTCACCAAGGACGTCACGACCGACGGCAAGACCTCGACGGTCACCGTGCACACGCTGGGCTGGTACACGCCGGGCGTCACCCGCCGCGCCCTGTGGAAGGCCACCTGGCACGCGCCCATCCCGGGGCTCACGCGCCGCGGCGGCACGCTCTCCCGCGCGCCCGACGGCGTGAACCTCGAGCTGGACCTGCAGACCGATCTCTCGAACTGGCAGGGCATCAACGAGCTGGACGTGGGTGACGTGGTGGCCTTCGAGGCCTTCTCCAACCCCTCGGCCTCGCTCTGCGCCGAGCTCTCCAGCGAGAACGCGAACCCCCTCGCGCGCGAGTACAAGATCCTCTCGATCACCGCGGGCCCCACCTCCAGCACGCTCATCATCACGCCCACGGGCACGGCCACGGCCGGCGACGACGGCGGCGTGCCCGACACGTTCAACCCGCCCGACAACTGCCTGCCCGCGGGCGCGGTCGGCGAGGTGCGCGTGGCCAACGGCTTCGGCGGCCGGGCCTGGCTCGTGACCGAGGGCCTGGAGACGCGCGGCCGGGCCAAGAACGGCGAGCAGTTCGTCGCCTACGAGACGCGCTTTGACTACCCGCTCGACTACGACCCCAACGGAGTCCTGCCCACGCCGGACCTGAACACCGCGCTCTCGTTCACCATCGGCGGCAACGAGCCCATCGTCCCCGGCAGCTACTACACCTGGGCCCTCGACTCCGCGCACCAGCCCACCAACGTCCGCGACGCCACCTATTCGTTCGGCTTCGCGGGGCCGTTGACCGTGTACACGTCGAAGAAGATCACGGGGAACCTGATCTTCGTCTCGCAGAGCGGTGCGAACGCGGTGTTGCAGATCGATCCCGCGCTCATCGGTGTGGAGAACGGCGTCCTCGCTTATCGGTAGGATCGTCCGCGGGCCCGCTGTTCATGCTGTGGCGAGCGGCAATTCGCGCAGGCGAGCCACGCGCGCAACGACCAAAGGTCAACCACTCCCGGTCATGACGTGCCCCGCCGCTGGAGTCCCTGCCCTCCGTCAAGCCAAGCCGGGCCCAGAGGGTGGTCCCGGCGGATGAGCCAGGCCGCACCGTCGCACCTTCAACCTCATCCAAGAGCGGGGCCGGGGCGTGAGGAGGGAACGCGCGGAGATGAGGCGCGGCACATCAAGGTTTTCAGCCGGAGCTCCCAGCACCTCGCGGATGCGAGGTGCCGGTCGTGCCGCAGGCCTCCCTCGACGCGCGGCCCTCCTCACGCCCCGGGACCGCGGGAAGTTCAACCTGAAGTAACCCCGAAGCGGCCCTGGCACAGACCCAGGACCGCGGTCGTACCTCCGCCCACCTTCGCCCCCTTGGAATTGTGGCGGAGGGGAAGCTAGAATGCGGGGCACGCTATGACTGATCCCCGCCCTCGCACGCCGCGGACGCTTCTGATTCCTGACCACCTTTGGCAGGCCTTCGAGACGATGGCTGCCGAGATGGGCGGCGAGCGTGAGGCGCTGATCTCGCAGGCGCTGTACACGTTTGCGCGGCTCAACGGCTTCCTGATTCCGCACGACCTGCAGAAGCTGGGCAGCGAGCAGGTGCAGCCTGCGCCCCGGCTGGCGGCGGTGCCCGCGGCGCGTCCGGCTCCGGCCGTTCCGTCGGCGAGCTTCGGCGGCGGGTCCAGCGGCGCCACCCTGCTCGAGGGCATCGCGCCGGCACCCCGGCCGCCTCCGCGCGCGGCGCCCAATTCGGGTGAACGCAAGGCCGAGATCGAGCGCGCCCTGTCCAACAACCCGCCTCCGGTGGCCAGCCCGCGCCCCCCTCCGGCGATGGGGGGCGGCGTCGAGGTCGACGACTCCCTGCTGGGCGAGGACGGCATCCAGGCCACCTCGATGGAGCTGCCGAACCTGGCGGCGATGGGCCTGATGCCGGGCAAGGCCAAGGCTGGCGCCGCTGCCGAGGAGATCGTCGATTCGGGCCCGCCGGCTGAAGACGACGCGGGCCACGTGCGCACGCTCATCCTGAGCGCCGACGGCCGCGAGTTGGACCGCGTCACCAAGGAGCGCTTCCTCATCGGCCGCGGCAAGCACTGCGACCTCATCATCAACTCGGGCAAGGTCAGCCGCGAGCACGCGGTGATCACGCGCGAGGGCAACGACTTCTTCATCGAAGACCTGGGCTCGTCGAACGGCACCTGGTTCGACAAGCGCCGCATCGGCAAGCGGCAGATCCAGGACGGCGACGAGTACTATGTGTGCGCCGAGAAGCTGACCTGCCAGCTTCGCTAGCGCTCCCGCGGACGGCTCGAGGACATGTTCGAACCGTCGCCCCTGCCGCTCCTGCTCTCGCAGCTCGTGCTGATCCTGGCGTTGGCGATCTCGGCGATCACCGACGTCCGCAAGCGGCTCATCTACAACTGGGTCACCATGCCGGCGCTGCTGGCCGAGCTGGCGATCTTCACCTGGTCGGGGGGCACGGCCGGCCTGCGTGACTCGGCGCTCGGCGCGCTGGTGTGCGCGGGCGCGATCCTCATCCCCGCGATCCCCGGCTACATGGGCATGGGCGACGTGAAGCTCATGGCCGTCGTGGGCGCGGCAGCGGCCTGGCCGGTGGCGGTGCTGGTGCTGGTCGCGGTCACGGTGGCGGGCGGGCTGCAGGCCGTGGGCACCCTGGTGTGGTTCCGGCTGCGCGGTCAGGGTCGCCCCAAGTATGTGCCCTACGGGCCTTCCATCGCGGTCGGGACCTTCCTGGCGTGGTGGTACGTGGCGAACGCGCGCTGAGCTGCGCCGCCGCCCAAAAGGCAACTGACATTCCTGACTTCCCCTCCTGTCTCAATCGTGCAATCGTGCCGCGGTCACCTTGGAGGATGCATCCTGATGGCTCGCTCGCTCGTCGGCTCCGCTTCCTTCCGTCTCCTCGCGCTGCTCTCGCTCACGTTCGCGCTCTCGGCGCGGGCGCAGGAGAGCACCACCATCTCGCTCGGCGTCGGCCAGCAGAAGGTCATCCAGGTGAGCGACGTGCAGCGCGTCGCCATCGGTGAGCCGGACATCGCCGACGTGAAGCAGGTGGGCGGCGGCGGCGAGCTGCTCGTCACGGGCATCACCGCGGGCCGCACCTCGCTCCTCATCTGGAAGACGAACGGGTCGCGCGTCGGCTACTCGATCGTGGTGCGCACGCAGGATCCGAAGGAAGTGGTCAGCGAGGTCCGCGCGCTGCTCGGCGAGCGCGAGGGCATCCAGATCCGCGTGGTCGGCGACCGCGTCTACCTCGACGGCGAGACCATCACCACGGATGACTACGATCGCGTGCAGCAGGTGGCCACGCTCTACCCGAGCGTGAAGTCGTTCGTGCGGCCCTCGGGCAACGCCAAGCGGCTCGCGGCGGAGAGCCTGAACCGCGCGTTCGCCAAGGCGGGCCTCAAGGGCGTGACCGCCACGGTGCTCGGCTCGACCATCTTCCTCGAGGGCTGGGTGGAGGCGAAGGAGGACCTCGCCAAGGCCGACATGGTGGTGAAGGCGGTCGGCGAGAAGGCCGAGAATCTGCTCAGCATCGGCACCAAGCGCATGGTGCTGGTCGAGGTGGAGTTCGTCGAGGTGGGCTACGACGACAACAAGCTCGTCGGCATCAAGCCGCCCTTGCACATCGTCTCCTCGGACGGCACCGGCGTGTCGTTCAACGTGCTGCACCCGCTGCCCGCGCTCGGCGACCAGGGCACGCAGGGCGTCGCCACCTTCGGCACCACGCTCACCGCGGCCACCGACTTCAGCATCGGCGCGCGCTTCGACTACGGGTACTCGCGCGTGCTCTCGCAGCCCAAGCTCGTGTGCGCGTCGGGCGAGAAGGCGGAGTTCCTGGCCGGCGGCGAGGTGCCGGTCATCATCGTCACCGCCAACCAGTTCGCGGTCGAGTACAAGAAGTACGGCGTCGTCCTCAACATCACGCCCAGCGCGGATCGCAGCGGCAACATCGGCACCGAGGTCTACGCCGAGGTCTCCGACATCGACAACACCAACGCGGTGCGCGCCAACGGCTTCGAGGTCCCCGGCTTCAAGGTGCGCAGCGTGAAGACGAACGTCACCGTGAAGGACGGCGAGACGATCGCGCTCTCGGGTCTGTTCAACTACAACGAGGACAAGGAAGTCTCGAAGGTCCCGCTCCTCGGCCACATCCCCATCATCGGCGAGCTCTTCAAGAGCCGGAACTTCATCGACAAGAAGACCGAGCTGGCCATCTACGTCACGCCGCACCTGGCGACGCCGAACAGCAAGGAAGTGAAGGATCTCATCCAGGACGCGCGCCGTCTCTACAAGGAAGCGCAGGATTCCGTTTCGTTCAGCCTGTTCGATTAGTTGCGGGTCGCGAGCTTCTCGGGCTTCAATCGAGCCCGTTCGCACCCCTGACAGACTTGCCCGGAGAGCACGACAATGCCGTTCAGTGTCATCCTGACCGAGAAGGGCGGAGAGACGCAGCGCCTCGACTTCGAGGGTGAGGAAATCACCATCGGTCGTGTCGACGAGAACGACATCTGCCTGCCCAAGGGCAACATCTCGAAGAAGCACACCAAGATCGTGGTCAAGGACG
>JAFEBC010000603.1 GCA_018266095.1 Deltaproteobacteria bacterium | reverse complement strand
TGAAGCTCTTGCCGTAGCGGCCGCGGTACATGTCGAAGTGATCGACGGGCGGGCCGTAGAAGTCGCTCGCGCGCTGCTGCCAGTCGACGATGAGCGAGTACAGGCAGTTGCGGCAATCCTGCACGCCGATGGTGGGCGAGATGTTGGGGAAGTAGGGGCGCGTCGTGTCCTGCTCGTCGGCGCGGGCGGCGGACGAGAGGGTGAGCGCGAGGAGCGCGAGCGGGACGGTGAGCTTCAAGGGAGACCTCAGTCAGGTAGGTGCGTGCGCGCGGTGGTGCGCGGGCATGAACCTGCTGAGATCCAGAGACGTTTTGTAGACCGATGATCGCCGCGTGGGTCAACCACTTGCGCGCGGGCGGAAATCCCCAGTCAGCGCGCGGGCGTCTGGCGCGGCGAGCGGTGCAGACCGGTGTGCACCTCGACGTCGTCCGGGGATTGTTCCGGATCGGGCGCGGGCGTGACGAGCTCGTCTGCGTCGTCGTCGTCGAGGAACACCGAGTGGGACTTGGCGCTGGCCGCGGGCGCGCGGGTGTCGAGTGGGTCCTCGTCGGGGGCGGGAACTTCCTCGGGGTCGGCGGAGGTTCCGGGGTCCGAGGCGGCGGGCTCGCCGTAGATGACGACGGGCGCGTTGAAGATCGCATCGAGGCTCAGGCGTGCGACGAAGTCGAAGATGGAGATGAGCTCATTCGACCCGCGGGCGATGGCCTCGGCGGATTCGCCGGCGAGGTCGCGCCAGCCGTGGTGGTGGTGATGGCGCGGCTCGGGGTGCGCGTCAGGGCCCTGCGGGTGCGTTGTGTTCGCGGCGGACGGACCTTGCGCGGGAGTGAGCGAGGCGCCGAAGGAGCTGCTGCGGTCGTTCGAGGAGGCGACGCGCGGTGCGCTGGTGCGGCCGGAGCCGGGATCGCCCACGCTGGTGGCGGACGGCCTCGCGCCTGAGGAGCTGGCGCCAGAGCCGTTGCCGGACGAGCCGCTTCGCGCATCGGCCTGCGACTTCGCGGCGGCGCTGAGAGCCGGGCTCGAGCGCGAGCTGCCGTTCGAATCCGAGCGGTGGCTGCCGGACCAGGACGAGCTGGAGGAGCCCGAGTCGTTCGACGAGGAGCGGCCGCGCGAGCCCGAGCTGGAGCTGCTGGAGCTGGATGAGCCTGACGAGCCGCCCCAGTGGGAGCTGCCGGAGCCGCTGGAGCCGCTGGAGCCGCTGGAGGAGCCGCCCCAGGAGCCGTGCTTGTGGCCCTGGCAGGCGGCGGCGGTGAGCGAGAGGATCGCGAGCGCGAGCGTGCGTGTGCGCATGGGGGTGAGACACACGGCGTGTGACAGCGGCCACATCGGCGGTCGCGCGGAGCTGCCTCAGGCCTCACGCGGTCGCGGCGCGCTCCAGATCCTTGGCGAACTGCTCGAACGGCTGCGCGAAGTCCGGGAGCGAGCCGGCGATGAGCGGGAGCATCAGGCCCGAGAACACCTCGACCGCGGGCGCCTTGAGCGCGCCAGATTTGAAGGCCTCGGCGATGGCCTCGCGGATCTGCGGCTCGGACTTGCCGGAGGCGCGCAGGGAGGCCGCGAGCAGGTACTTGGGCAGGAAGGTCTTCACGCCCTCCTCGTCCATGCACTGCGGCTCGCTGGCCGCAGGGATGCGGTGGTCGACCACGCAGACGAAGCCGTTCTGCGAGTCGCGCGCCTTCACGTAGCCGGTCTTGTCGTGGACGTACACGCCGGCCTTGGCGGCGACCGCGGGCGGCGCGGCCTCGAGCGCGAGGGCGATCTCCTGGTCGCGTGGAGAGGGTACGGCGGAGTCGGCGGCGGCAGCGTGCGCGAGGGCGAGGGAGGCGGCCAGAGAGAGCGCAAGCGTGCGAGTCTGCATGTGGGTTCCTTTCGGGGACACCTCCACGACGATCGTGGGCGCCGAAAGGATGCGGTGGCGATTCGAGATGGATCAATTGCAGTGCAACCCGGTGCAACGGTGACACTTTCCGGAGGGACCGCAGGAGTAGCCATCCGGGCAGCCGCCGCCACAGTCCTTCTCCACGCAGCGGCGGGCGACGCAGACCTGATCGTCGGTGCACGCAGCGCAGGGATCCGTGCGGCAAATCCCTGCGGCGCAGGTCTGGTCTGCAGCGCAAGAACCGCAGACGCCGCCGCAGCCATCGGGGCCGCAGGTCTTGCCGTTGCAGGCCGGGATGCAGACGCACTGACCCGCGGCCGTGCAGGTCGCGGGGCTCGCGCAAGCCCCGCAGGAGCCCGCGCACTGATCATCGCCGCAGACCTTTCCGCTACATTGCGGCAGACACGCCACGGCCTCGACGCGCCAGCACACGTTGTTGCTGCGGGGCACCTCCGGAAGGCCGCTCGGGGTCATGACCGGGGTCGGATCGTCGACTTCGATGACTCGCGCGAACAGGTCGAGCGTTCCGGTCTGATTGAACGCGCTTCGCAGCATGGGCGGCCTGAACAGCAGCGGACCGCCAACTTGCAGACCGTCGGCCCCGGCGGACGAGGCTGGCACGGGTGGCAGCGCCAGGGAATTGGTCGTCGTCTGCCCGTCGGGCGAATAGAAGCCAGCACCCTTCCAATCGGCCGGGAACTCCAGCTTGCTGTTGGGATCGCCCCAGTAGAGGCGGACGGCCGCGGGCGGCGAAGGCTGGCGGCCGTGGTTGTGGACGGCGACATAGACGAAGGCGTCTTGGCCCGTCTGCAGCGGCTCGAACGAGATCGACTCGAGGCCGCCCGCAGGCGGGTGAGCGACATCGACGTCGGGGTGCTTGCGCACGAGGAGGTCGGGCGACTTGCGGGTGTCACCGTTGGACGGCTCGATGCCCGTGTCGCCAATGTAGTCACGGACATAGAGATCGAACGCGCGGCCCGCGGCGGCGCCGAGAAAGGCCGTCAGCCACTGGGCGACTGAGTCGATGATGAAGATGTGGTCCTGCGCATCGACCGCGACCCTCTGCGGACTCAGCATGCCAGGCGCACCCGCGACCCGGCTGTGGAACGAACCGTCCGCGCGCAAGGTCACCACGCGGTGGTTCTCGGTGTCGGCGATCGCGAGGCGGCCGTCGTGCAGTTCGACGATCCCGCGCGGTCCGTTGAACAGTCCGTCGGCGGAGCCGTACGTCCCGAAGGAAGCAATCGGCGTCCCGTCGGCCGCCAGCTTGACGATCCGGTGGTTGCCGGTGTCAGCGACGAAGATCGACCCATCCTGACCGAGCGCAAGACCGTAGGGATTGCTCCACGAGGGCTCCCTGCGGAGCACGCTCCACGTGGTCGCGGATGGTCCCGACGCGACCAAGATTCGTGCAGTCCCGGAGTCGAGCAGGAAAATCCGGCCGTCGCTGGAGATGGCGAGATCGCGCGGCAGTCGGACCGCCTGACCAGCGGCGGTGATGGGGGAGTTGCCGAAGAAGGCCGCGTCCAGGACATAGTCGCCGCCCTGCAACACGAAGCGACGCACGAGGCCGCGTGCGCTGTCGACGACGAAGACTCCGCCGGCACCCACGGCCACGGCCTGTGGTTCGCTCAGCGCGTCAACAGCGTTCGCATCGGACACGAAGCCGGAGTCGCTCCACGTTGCCCCGATGACCAACTGCTGGATGGGTGCGTGGCGCAGGCGCCGGGAGGCCGTGTCGGCGATCAAGACGCGTCCGTTGGCCCGGTCGACCGCGATCCCGCTCGGCGCCTTGAGACCGGGCTCGTCGATCGTGGGCGGACCATACTCCGAGGTCTGCGCCAATGGTGGTGCCACGGTGACCGTGGGTGGACAACCGGCGAGGCCTGCGACCAGGAGCGCGCTGATCGCGGGTGGAACCCTGAGCTTCATCGAGTTCCCTTCGTCGCCGCGGCGGGCTTGGGCAAGGCACGAATCAGGGCTGCCCGATCTTTGAAGGTCTGCGCGGGGCCCGCGGCACTGCCCAGGACCGTCGAGCGGCGCTCCTGCACCGATCGAAGCTGCTCAGTGCGGGTCTTGACCTCGTCGAGGTCGGTCTCCTTCATCGGCTTCCCAGTGCGCCAGAGCACAGGGCTCTCACCGGCCCTCAAGAGAGGACAGAGGAGCTCAAGGCCATTGTGTCCATCTGGAGCACGCAGGAGATGGCACACACTGCTGCCGTAGAGGACGAGCGGCGCCGCGGGGGCGTTGAACGGGCGCGCGTCGTCGACCTCGGCATGCACCTGAAGAGCCTGCGTCGCAGTGAAGGGCTTGCCGTGACGGTGGAACGTCGCTGGCTTGGTCAGCTCGATCGAACGCGGAGGAGAGCCGGCGCGCAGCGTTGTCCCCGGATCCGGCGGAGGGTTCGCGGAGGGCACCGTCTTGATGAAGGTGATGAGGTCTGGATAGCTCGCGGTCGCAGCGGTGGGGGCGACCGTCGCGAAGACGCGTCCGTCTTGTTGAGCCTGGGCGCGCGCCGAGGCGGTCGCGCCCGTATCCAACTTCTCGGGCAACGCACCAACCCGGGTCTCCCACAGCTCCGAAGTCTCTTGGGCGAGCAGCGGCGGGCAGAGGATGTCGAGGCCTTGGGACTCGTCCGGCATCGCGGCCAGCAAGGTGCACACTCCCGTTCCGAAGATGAACAGGGGAGGCGTGATGTCGCGGATGGCGAAGTCCCCGGACGCCGTACCCACGACGTGGAACCAGACGCCGTCGTTGGAGTCGAAGTCGTGTGCGTTGCGGGTGAAGCTCGTCGCCCGATCCAGATGAATGGGGACGGGCGGCGCCACCACGACGTGCTGGTCCGCAGGCGCAGCCAAGGCGGCCCCGCTGAGGGCGAGCAGCAAACAGGAGAGCGCGGGTCGGTTCATGGCTCGATCTCCACATCATCAAGAGCGATGCGTCCGGTCGACGTGGACGGCGCCCCGAGTTTCAGGTGGACCTTCACGATCTGAGAGAGATCGAGGTCCCGTCCATCGACGACGAAGGCCGACAGCGGGATGCGAAAGGTGGAGAACGCCGCCGAGGTGGTGTCTCCGCCGCCGGCGGAGGAAGGATAGATGCCGGCGATGGAGTCGAACGCATCCAGGCTGATTTCGCTCGTCTTGCCGCGCACGTCCTCGAGGGCCACCCGCAGGTTCCGCGGCCCCGGATCGACGGTCGTGATGGGGTCGACCTCGGGTTGCAGGGCAGCCCGGAAGCTCAACGTCGAGGACGGTCGCGCTGCAGCCGCGGCTCCGGCGGTCAGCGTGACGGAGTACTCCGAGGGTGCATTCCAGGTGATGACGGCGCCGTTGGTGGCCTCGAACATTCGGTGCATGGCCAGGCCGCCCGACCCGAAGCTCCGGTCGAAGAGCTCTCCCTCGATCAAGTTGAGGACGTTGTTCTCCACGAGGCCGCCCGAGCTCGACAGAGCAACCGCGGGATTCGCCTCGTAGTCATCCACCACGGTGGGAACCCGGGACGCCAGCCGGATCTCCGAGTGCAGAACGACGCCGGGATCGACTCCGACGGGACGCAGGTTTCGTGGCTGTTCGGTGAAGTAGGCCCGGACAGCGCCGCGGCCCGCGTCGATCCACGAGAGAAACGCGCCGATGTACGCGCCGCCCACCGCCCGCTGCGCGTCGGGACTGATGAGATCTGCGCCGACGGTCGTGGGAACCATCGAGTCGCTGTAGGCCCAGCTCATGTTGTAGGCGTTGTGGTTCGCGCCCATCACACGGATGGCCGCCTTGTCGCCGCTCGCGCGATCGTAGTGTACGAACGAGGTCACACCGGCGGACGCGCCGTCGACGTCGCCATCGGCACTGCTGACCAACAACAGATACGGGACCGCTGCCGGCTGTGTCGTGTCGTAGACGAACGACACCGGGGCCAGGCTGACGATGCCCCGCACGGTCACTCCGGCGAGGCCATCGATCTTGCCTCCGGCGGGCCGGTTTGCCGTGGAGAGGAGCTGATCTCGCGCCACCAGGACAGCCTCCCCGCCGCGCGAATGGCCGATCAAGTACACCCGTGAGGAGTCGACGAGCGGTGCCGTGGCGGGATCGAGCGAGCCGGCGAGCAGGGCCTCGATGTTCTTGAGCGTGATCCACGCACGAATGAGGATGCCTTGGCTGCCGATGGTTGCGAACGGGAATCGGCCCGAAGCGTCGTCGAGGTCCACGCTCATGGTGATGAACCCCTGCGCGGCGAGCTTGTTCTGCAGCCAAGTGTAACCGGCGAAGTTCTCGCCGCTCGTGATGGCCGGACTGGCCGTTGTCGATCCGCCACCGGCGGCCGGCGTGTGCAAGGGCTTGTGATTTCCGTGCACGAACACGACCAATGGCGCCCTGCCGTTCACCGTCGCGGGCCGGATGATCTGGCCGCGAATCCGGAAGTTGAAGTCGGCGCGGAGCTTGTCGAAGCCGGCTGCGATCCGGACGGTCTTGCTCCCGTCCTCGCCGTAGATGATCGGCGAGGCCAGCGCGAGCGCGCCCGCGGTCGGATCACCGAGCACCTCGACCGACGGCGCGCCCTCGACGGTGTCGATCAGATCGCCGGGATCCAGGCGACCGTCAGGCTGGAAGGTCGCCGGGTCGTCGGGCGCATTCCCGAAATCGAAGACCACGTCGAATGTGCCGATCGGGACGGCCTTGGTGGTGCAGATCTGATTCGCGATCGAAGGGCCTGTGAACGTGCACGTGATCGGCCCGCCTGCAACATCGTGCAGGCTCGGATCGGCGAGCCACTCGGCGGGCGTCTTGTGTTGCACCACGTAGAGAGCGGCGGAGGTCCCCGTCCGCTCGGCGAACGCGCTGGGGTCGAGCGAGACCTGGAGGGGGCCGGGGTTGGACGTGCGCAGCACGCGCACCCACGTCCCGGCGGATGCCAACGTTGTCGGCAGGTCGAACGCGGCCACGGTCGAGTACGCCTTCTGGATCGGGATGCCCGCGGACACGGGCACTTGCACGAGATCCCACGAGAACGAGAGCGGCTGGCCGAGCCGATCGACCACGGTGTGGTCTTCGAGGTGCACGGGCGCGCCTGCGAGCACGCGCTGGGGGATCCCGCTCAGGGCGATGGTCAGCGGCGGATTGGTCACCGAGATGGAGAGCTGCTTGCTGTCGCTCAGACGCGGCGCTGGTCCCTTCGTGTTGGTCGCCGTGGCGCGCAGAACCCACGTCCCGATGTCCCTCGCGCCGGTGGGGATCGACAAGTGGCCGCCTTCGGCAAACCCGTCGCGTGGGCGCTGCTCGGACTGTGCCGACGACGAGACGAGATCCCACTTCACCTCGAAAGGGGCACCAAAGGGATCGTTCGCCGGACTCACGTCGACGACCATCGGGGCCCCGGCGACGAGCTGTGTGGTACCCGTGAGCTGGATCGACGGCTGTGGCGTGACCACCGTGAACGTCCGCTTGGTGCTGCGCCGCTGGCCGAGGCTGTCGTCGGCATCGAGCGAGATCTCCCAGTTGCCGATGTCGGTGTCGCTGTTGACGAGGATCTGCGGCGTGGCTGTGTTCGCGTCGAGCAGCGGGCGGGTCGAACCGGGCGGGCGGGCGGTCAGCGCCCAGTGGTAGGAGACGGGCGTGTTGGCGGTCTGCGCCGGGGCGCCGAAGGTGAGGCGCGCGTTCCACGCGGGCGTGGGCGGCGTGAGCGTGATGGGAGACAGAGTGAACGGTGGAGCGATGACGGAGATGTGGACGTGGGCCGTCTCGCTTGGATAGGGCGAGGAATAGCGGTCGTCGCAGACGGGGAGGCAGCCGTTGTACTGGCAGTCGGGGACCGGCGCGGGGTAGCCCGGCACCTCGACCAGCTCGTACAGGTCGCTGATCGAGTCACAAGAGAACGACCACGTGCCCACATCCATCAGCGAAGCAGGGTTGAGGCTGAACTCGTAGCCGACCACACCCTCCGTCACGACGCCCCAGCACGTGTTCATGCTGTACCCGAGGTTCGCCGTGGGGTGGCGCGGATCATTGGAGAGCGGTGAGATGACCGGAACTGGGCCTGGCGTGAACGTGAAGCCGTAGCACTTCGGTGACAACAGCCAGGTGTTCGGCTTTGACGACAGCAGGACCTCGTAGTTGCTCGATCGGGCGCGGATCGGCTGCAGCGTGATGTCGTTGGCGTGGGTTGCCGTCGTGGTCAGGACACCGCAGGTCAGCGCTGCCGCGAGCCAATGGCCGTGACGAACGGTCATCGATCACCCGGCGCGACGCGCAGACGGGAAGGTTCGCCCGCTGGCGGGGGACCGAGTTTCCTCTCCGCGAACGGAAGCAGCGGTTTCGCGGCGGCGGCGGCGAGGCCCGGATATCGCTCGGCGAGATGGTCCGTGATGTGCGCTCCCGCGCGCAGCGATGCCAGCAAGTCCTGGCGTGCACTCGCGGCCAGGGTCTTTCGCAACGCTGCCTCGGCCTCTTGACGGGTGATGGCGATCGCGGCGCCGGGCGTGCTCGCCTCCAAGGCACGCAGATAGACATCGACCGCCGCCGGATCGAGCGGCTGACCTTGCAGCCCACCCGACGCGAGCGCTGCCGTCATCACGCCGCGCCGCTTGGCCTCGCGATCCAAGAGCGCGCCCTCGATCAGCTCCTCGGCGAGCTGGTGCTTGAGGCGGTAGGCGCCCTCCGTGGAGAGCTTGCCGACACCGACGGCGAGCGGAGTGCGCTGCGTGAAGAGCTGGTTGAAGCGCTCGACGGAGATGGGCTCGCCGTCGACCTCGGCGACCGGGCTCACCTCAGGACCGAGGACGAGCTGGTCATTCTCTGCTACGGCGCCGCCGCGCTGGGCATGGCAAGCAGCGCACGCAGCCAAGGCGAGCGTGGCGCAAGGCCACCACATCGAACGAGGATTCAAAGGCCCCCCTAGAGCCATTCGTTGCTGTGTTGACTGTGCTTCACAATGGTTGGCTTTCGCAAGCATACGAAGGTCTCGGGTGCCACGACCGCTGCGCCCGCTCGCGATCCTCGGCACCTTCCCTCCCGCGCCCCGCGTGATATGCCCCCGCCGCTGGTTCACCACTCAGAGGGGCACCAATGAAAACGACCTCGCTCGTCCTCCGCTCGCTCATCCCGGCGCTCGCGCTCGCCTGCGCCACGGCCGCGCCCGCGCCCGACAAGGCCGCCGCGCCTGCCGCCTCCCCGCTGCCCGCGCTCATCGACCGCGAGCTGCTCTTCGGCGACCCGGAGATCAGCGGCGCGCAGCTCTCGCCGGACGGCGCGTGGATGTCGTTCATGAAGCCGCTCGACGGCACGCGCAACATCTGGGTCAAGAAGCGCGAGGAGGCCTTCGACAAGGCGCGCCCGCTCACCGCCGACACCAAGCGGCCGATCCCGGGCCACTTCTGGAGCCGCGATTCGAAGTTCATCCTCTTCGTGCAGGACAAGGGCGGCGACGAGAACTTCAACGTGTACGCGGTCGATCCCGCGGCACCGGCCAAGGAGGGCGCGAAGGTGCCCGAGGCGCATGCGCTCAGGACGTGAAGGGCGTGCGGGCGATGATCTACGACGTGCCCAAGGCGCGGCCGGGCGTCATCTACGTGGGCCTGAACGATCGCGACGCCGCCTGGCACGATCTCTATGAGGTCGAGCTCACCACCGGCAAGCGCACGCTCCTGCGCAAGAACGAGCAGCGACTCACGGGCTACAGCTTCGACCGCGCGGGCAAGCTGCGCGCCGCCGAGCGCGCCACCGAGAAGGGCGACACCGAGATCCTGCGCCTCGCGGACGACGGCTCCGCGACCAAGATCTACGGGTGCACCGTGCTCGAGACCTGCGGCCTCTCGCAGTTCGACAAGGACGGCACGCACGCCTACCTCGTGACCAACACGGGCGCGGGCGATCTGGAGCGGCTCGAGTCGATCGACCTCGCGTCGGGCCAGACCACGGCGGTCGAGAGCGATCCGCAGGGGAAGGTCGACCTGGCGCAGGCCATCTTCTCGTCGGTGAACGAGGAGCTCGTCGGCGTGGCCTACAACGACGAGCGCGTGCGCATCCACTGGCTCGACCAGGCGTGGGGCGCGGACTACGCCCTCTTGCAGAAGAAGTTCCCGGAGCGCGACCTCGCCATCGTGAGCCAGACGCTCGATGACCGGTATTGGCTCGTGGCCACCAGCGCCGACGTGGACCCGGGCGAGGTGCAGCTCTTCGACCGCAAGACCAAGGAGACCACGCTGCAGTACCGCTCGCGCGAGAACCTGTCGCGGGACGCGCTCTCGCACATGCAGGCCGTGCGCTATCCGTCGTCGGACGGGCTGTCGATCCCGGCGTTCCTGACGCTGCCGAAGGGCGCCGAGGCCAAGAACCTGCCGCTCATCGTCCTCCCGCACGGCGGCCCGTGGGCGCGCGACCGCTGGGGGTATTCGCCGTTCACGCAGTTCCTGGCGAACCGCGGCTACGCCGTGCTGCAGCCGAACTTCCGCGGCTCGACGGGGTACGGCAAGAAGTTCCTCGACGCGGGCAACAAGGAGTGGGGCGACAAGATGCAGGACGACCTGACGTGGGGCGTGAAGTACCTCGTCGGGCAGGGCACGGTGGACGCCAAGCACGTGGGCATCATGGGCGGCTCGTATGGCGGCTACGCGACGCTCGCGGGCGTGACGGTGACGCCGGAGCTGTACGCGGGCGCGGTGGCGATCGTGGCGCCGTCGAACCTGCTCACGCTCCTGGGCTCGCTGCCGCCGTACTGGGAGGCCGTGCGCTTGCTCTTCTTCGCGCGCATGGGCGATCCGAACACGGCCGACGGCAAGGCGCAGCTCGTGCGCCAGTCGCCGCTGACGAACGCGGCGAAGATCAAGACGCCGCTGATGGTGGTGCAGGGCGCGAACGATCCGCGCGTGAAGAAGGCCGAGGCGGACCAGATCGTGATCGCGCTGCGCGACCGCGGGTACCCGGTCGAGTACATCCTGGCGCCGGATGAGGGCCACGGGTTCCAGCGGCCGGTGAACAACATGGCCATGCTGGCGGCGGCCGAGAAGTTCCTCGCGGCGCACGTCGGCGGGCGGTTCCAAGAGGGTGCGACGCCCGAGGTGGCAGCGCGGCTCAAGGAGATCACCGTCGACGTGAAGACGGTCGAGCTACCCAAGAAGGCCGTGGCGGCGCCGGCGATGCCCAAGCCCGCGTTCCCGCCGGTGACCGGCAAGTCGCGCTACGCGGTGACCATCGAGGTGGGGCCGCAGAAGATGGCCATGGAGCTCACGTCTGAGACGAAGGAGGACGCGGGCGGCTGGCTGTTCACCGAGACGACCAAGATGCCGCAGGGCGAGGGCACTGACAGCGAGCTCGTGGACAAGGTCACGCTCGCGGCCAAGAAGCGCACGCTCACGCAGGGGCCGGTGACCGTCGAGGTGAACTTCGCGGGCGGCAAGGCGGCGGGCGAGATGAAGATGGGCAGCCAGGCGCGCCCGATCGCGGCGGACCTGGGCGGCGAGCTGTTCGCGGACGGGCCGACCTCGGACGAGTCGGTGGCGGCGCTGCCGCTGGCGGAGGGCTACACGGCCACGTTCCGCACCTTCGATGTGCAGCGCGCGAAGGAGAAGCTCATGACGGTGACCGTGGCGGGCGTGGAGGCGGTGAAGGTGCCCGCCGGCGAGTTCACGGCGTGGAAGGTGGCCATCTCGCTCGACGACGGCGGCGAGGGCACGATGTGGGTCGACCAGAAGACGCGCATGGTGGTGAAGAGCGGCGCGAAGATGCCCTCGATGGGCGGCGCGGTGGTGAGCTCGGAGCTGGTCGGGCACGAGGAGGCCGCGGCGCCGGCGCCGAAGGCAGAGGAGAAGAAGGCGCCCGCGAAGGACGCGAAGCCGGCGAAGAAGGCGGCGCCGAAGAAGAAGTAGCGGCGAGCGTCCGCGCGGTTGGCTGCGCGCGGGTCGCTCCAGGGGAATGCCGTTCGGGCCCGGTGTGCGCGAGTAGCGCCGCCGGGCCTTCTTCATGGGCAAGGAACGCCAGCCGGGCAGGCGACCGCGGGTGCGCGCCACAGCGGGAGCGGGTCCTTCTTCGCCATGGTCGCAGCGAAGGCCTCGAGGATCGGCAGGAGCGCCTCTCTGTGCTTCTTGCAGTTGGCCTCCGTCACATCGAGCGCGTCCTGGAAGCCGATCGAATACGCGCGGGCGTCGCCAACCTCCTTGCCCAGCTTTCGCTGCTGCTCCGCCTTGGCGGCGCCCAGCATGCCCTCGAGGAACGAGACCGCTTGCATGGTGTCCGGCGGCGCCTGACAGGCACGGGCCATCTTCCGCGCCCGGCGCCACTCCCGGCAGAAGTCGTCGATGCTCTGGCTCGCGGGCGACAGCACAAGGTCGGCGGCGGCGGCCGTGGGTGGGTTCGGACGTGGGGGCGTGCTCGACGATGCGGCGACGAGGAGCGCGCCGAAGGTGATCAACATCCAGCCGCGCGCGCCCATGAACTCCCCCGAGTGTGGCCGA
>JAFEBC010000602.1 GCA_018266095.1 Deltaproteobacteria bacterium | reverse complement strand
TGGGCCACAGGCCCGACAGCCCCGCGAGCGGAAAATCCTCCTCGAGCGGATCGCTGACCACCACCGGCACCACGCCGTGCCGCCGCGCCGCGATCGCCAGCCCGCCCCCCAATTCGCCATCGACACCCGGGAGGAAGTCGCTCACCAGGAAGACCACGGCCTTCTTGCGCTGCACGCGTGTCAGGTGCTTGAGCGCCGTGGCCAGGTCCGTCCCGCGCCCCTGCGGATTGAACGCGAGCACCTCGGCGATGAGGCGCAGGCCGTGCTTCTTCCCGCGCCGCGGCGGCACGTAGCGCTCGATGCGATCGGTGAACAACATCAGCCCCGCGCGGTCGCCGTTCTCCAGCGCCGAGAACACGAGCAGGCCCGCGATCTCCGCCGCCACTTCTGCCTTCGACTGCGGCGACACGCCCGCGTCCTGCGACGCCGAGCGGTCGACCGCGATCAGCGCCGTCAGCTCGCGCTCCTCGGAGAACACCTTGATGAACGGCTCGCCCATGCGCGCGGTCACGTTCCAGTCGATCGAGCGCACCTCGTCGCCGGGCTGGTACGGGCGCACCTCGGAGAAGGCCATGCCGCGGCCCTTGAACACCGAGTGGTATCCACCCGCGAGCGTGTCCTGCACCGCGCGACGCGTGGTGATCTCGATGCGCCTGATCTTGCGCAAGAGGTCCGCTGGGGCCGGCATCGCGTCTCCTTACGGGACTTCGATCTTCTCCAGGACGCGCTGCACGACCTTCTCCGGCGTGAGGTTCTCGGCCTCGGCCTCGTAGGTGAGCGAGACGCGGTGACGGAGCACGTCGTACGCGACCGCCTTCACGTCCTCCGGCGTCACGAAGCCGCGGTGCTTCAGGAACGCATGCGCCCGCGACGCGAGGTTCAGATAGATGGTCGCGCGCGGCGACGCTCCGTACTCGATCAGGGGCACCAACTCCTTGAGGCCCGCCGCCGCCGGATCGCGCGTCGCCACCACCACGTCGACCATGTAGTCCTTCACCTTCGGGTCGATGTAGATCTCGTTCACGATCGCGCGCGCCCGCGAGAGCTCCGTGGGCCCGAGCAGCGGCGTCATCGTCGGCAGGTCCTTGCCGGCCACGCGCTCCATGATCTCGCGCTCCTCGGCCTTGCTCGGATACGTCACCTTCACCTTGAGCATGAAGCGGTCCACCTGCGCTTCCGGCAGCGGATACGTGCCTTCCTGCTCGATGGGGTTCTCGGTCGCGAGCACCAGGAACGGCGACGGCAGCTTGAAGGTCGTGTCGCCGATGGTGACCTGCTTCTCCTGCATCGATTCGAGCAGCGCGCTCTGCACCTTGGCGGGCGCGCGGTTGATCTCGTCGGCGAGGATGAGGTTGGCGAACAGCGGCCCCTTCTTCACCGTGAAGGTCTGCGATTGCGGCTGGTAGATCTGCGTGCCGATGAGGTCCGCCGGCAAGAGGTCCGGCGTGAACTGGATGCGCTTGAAGATGAGCTCCAGCGACTCCGCCAGCGTCTTCACCGTGAGCGTCTTGGCGAGGCCGGGCACGCCCTCCAGCAGCACGTGACCGCCGGTGAGGAGGCCGATGAGCAGGCGCTCGAGCATGTTGCGCTGTCCGACCACCACGGTGCCCACCTGGGCGAGCACCTGGTCGACGAAGGCCGATTCTCTCTGGATGCGCTCGTGCAGTTCGCGGATGTCGGGGGCGGGCTGGGCTTGTGCCAAGGCAGTGCACCTCGAAAGGCGCCCGGATCGGATGTCGGTGGGCGCGAAGGGTCCGGGAGGCTACCTCAAAACACCTGCTGCGGGTCCCAGCATTCCAACGCAAAGTGTGAACAGGGTTCACACTTCGGGCCCAAACTGTGAACACTGTTCACAATTCGTCGCAACCGCTGGATGTCACGAATGATTCGGGCCGGGCAGCCGGGCGGCGAGCTCCGACAGGCCCTCGCTGGAGGGCACGATCTGCAGCGGGTCGAGCTCCGCGCACAGCAGGCGCTCGCGGGCGGGGTCGTCGAAGTCGGCGCAGAGCAGGGCTGGGAGACGGACGCCGGCGACGCGCAGGGCGCGCAAGAGCAGCACACCCTGGTCCGCGGCGAGCCGGGGGGCGTCGTCCTCGTTGGCGCCCTCGTGGAGCTGTTCATCGAGGAGCAGCGCGCGCGGCGTGCGGCGGAAGTCGAGGTCGAGGATGAGCGCGGCGAAGGAGCGGGCCGCGAGCAGGGCGCGCGTCTCGCCGAAGCTCGTGGCGCGGGTGAACTCGTAGCGGCGGCCGAGCAGGCGGGTGAAGCGCTCGGTGTATTCGTCGCCGTCCTCGCAGACGAGGATGCGGGGGCGCGGGCGGATGGTGTCGTCAGGCATGAGCGCACCTCATGGGAAACAGGCCTCGACCGATTTGTGCAGCGGCGCGCTCTCGGGACGCACGCGGAGGAAGCCCTGCCAGGCGCGGACGCCGTCGCGCACGAGGCCCAGACCGCGGCCGCTCTCGCGCGCGGAGATCTGCTCGATGCTGACGAGCTGCGGAGACGAGTCGGCCACCGAGAGCACGAGCAGGCGGCGGCCGGCGGCGTCTCGCTCTTCGTCGATGCGGATGCGGACGCGGGGCTCGGGGTGGGCGCCGGCGGCGGCTTGCGCGTTGCGCACCAGATTCGCGAAGACGCTCTCGAGGGCGCCCTGAGCGATGGGGAAGTCGAGATCGAGCCGGAGCAGCTCGAGCGCGGGCGAGGTCCACGGCTGGTTCAGGGCGCGCGCTTCGCCCTCGAGCGCGAGCAGCCACTTCGACACCTGGGTCGCGTCGAGGCGGGTGCGAGGGCCGAGCTGCAACAGCGCGCCGAGCGCGTCGGCGTGGGCCTTCATGCGCGACGCCGCGCGGTGGATGCGCGCGTCGCGGGGCCCGGGCGGGCGGGCGAGCTGCTCTTCGGCCGCTTGGAGATCGGTGGAGAGCGCGCCGAACACCGGCTCGCGCGCGAGCGGCTTGAGACCGAGCCCCAACTGCCGCGCCGCCTCGCGCACGGCGAGGTACGCGTCGGCGACGAGCTGCGATGCGGGCCGGGGCAGGGTGAGCGCGTGCTGCACGTCTTCGCGCGGGGCCGAGTCGAGCATCGAGAGGGCCGACGCTCTGTGCTTGAGCGCGTCGTGGCGGATGGCCGCCACGGCCTTGGCGACGTGCGGAAACAGCGACGGCTCGCGCAGCAGCGCCCGCGTGACGGTGAGCCCGCGGAAGCGGATGAGCAGGAGCGCCGCCGCCGACGCGCAGACGAGGAAGGCCAGCGCGAGAAGCCGCAGCCGCGCGGCCGACAGTTGAGCGTCGCGCTCACGCAAGAGGCGCGCCTGGAGTGCGCGCGCGGTCGCGTGGCCCGGTTCGCTCGCATCGGTGCGCGCGAGGAACTCGGCGAGCGTCGCGATGGCGTCGTCTGCGCGGCCGGCCGCGACCATCAGGCGGGCCCTCGGGAGCTGCGCGGCCATGACCCCGAGCGAGGCGGCGCGCTCCAACTCGGCCGACAGCGGCGGGAGCAGCGTCAGCGGCGCGGAGCCCGCGGCGCGGGCCAGTCGCTCGAGCGCCCTCGGATCATTCGGCGCGAGGGCGATCGCGGCGCGGTGACAGTCGATGGCGCCGCTCGGATCTCCCATCAGCTCGTGCGCACGGCCCAGCGTGAGGAGCCGCTCTGGATCCGCCGACGCGCCCGGACCCGTGCACGCGCGCCCGAGCAGGTCGATGGCCTCGGCGGTCCGCGACTGCGCGAGGAGCCCGCGCGCCTGCAACAGCAGCGTGCTCTCACCGGTCGCGCCGAGCGTGGCTCGCAGCGAGCGCGCTTCGGGCAGCCGCGCGTTTCCTCCCAACGCCACCGCGGCCGTCAGGTCGCGCAGGGCGAGCTCGGGCTTGCCCTCGCTGGCCGAGAAGCGCGCGCGCGTGAGCAGGGCCGAGCTGTCGCCGAGATCGGCCGCGCGATCGATCCACGGCCGCACCACGCGCGCCAGGGACGATTCGTCGAGCGGCGTCCCGCCGTCAGGAGCGGGCGCGGCCTCGGGCGCCGGATCGAGCGGGCTCGTGTGCAGCGCCTGCTCGATCGCCGTCGAGCGCACGAGCTCGACGAGCCGCACCAGGGCAGCGCCGTCGTTCCAGATCGCGCGCACGGTCTCGTCCGGCGCGACGCCCGTGCGCACGCAGAGCAGCGCCGCCGCCTCGAGCAAGGTCGGCGAGTCCTGGAGCGCGCGATGCAAGTGATCGAACGCGCCTTCGTCCTCGCCGCGCGCGAGCAGCTCCTGCGCTTGGGTCAGCAGGTCGCGCGAGGCCGCCGACGGCTCCGCGAGGCGTGGAAGCTGCGTGTGTCCCGACGACTCCTCCGAGCGCGCCGCGAACAGCAGGGACTGGACCTCTGACTGCATCGCGCCGCCGCGCACATCGCCGCGCGCCCGCAGCTCCTTGTCGAGCGCGTCCAGCACGGCCACCGCCTCGCGCGCCTGCCCGCGGCGCAAGAGCGTCCGCCCGCGCAGGAGCTTGAGCTCGGTCCACGCGGGCTCGAGCGCCAAGGCCTGCCGCAGCGCTTCGTCGGCGCGCTCGGCCTCGAACTGTCCGCCGTGCTCCGCGAGCGTCTCGCCGAGCAGCCTCCACGCGCGCGCGTGCGAGGGATCGAGCCGCAGCAACGTGTTCAACTCGCCGGCCGCGTCGTCCAGGCGCCCGAGCGACAGCAGCGCCCGCGCCCGCAGCCAGAGCGGTTCACGCCAGCCCGGCAGCTTTCTCTCGAGCCGCTCTCCCTCGCGCGCGGCCGACGACGGATCGGATTCGAGCAGCTTCTCGGCGTCACCCAGGGCGCGTCGATCTGCATCGGGCACCGCGGGCTCAGGCCAGCTCTCGCCATCGCGCAGCTCGGTCCGCGCGGCCTGCGCGTCGATCGCGCCGGTCAGGTTCGAGAGGAGCTGGCGCTGCGCCGGGCTCGAGACGAAGCGGCGCGCCTGGGCCAGCCGCGCGCGGGCCTGCGTGAGGTTCCCGGCGGCGCGCTCGACATCGGCCAGCGCGAGCAGGAGCCCCGCCTGCGCCAGCTTCTTCGACTCACTCGAGCCGGGTGCCTTGCGCTGGATCTCGAGCCCCTGTTCGAGCAACGCGGCCAGCTCGTCGCGCGCGCGCGGGTCCAGCGGCCGGCCCGAGCGCAACGCCGCCAGGTTCGCGTAGGCATAGAACCGCCTCGGGTCGAGCGTGATGGCGTGGCGGAGCTGATCGTCCGCCTGATCGAGATGACCGGCGCGCGCCAGCGCGAAGCCGAGATCGGTCGCGATGGCCGCGTCGCGCGGACGCTCTTCGGCGGCCTGGCGCAAGAGCTCCACGGCCTCCGCGGCGTGACCTTGGCGCAGCGCCTTGAGACCCCGCTGCTGCAGCGTGGGCGCGGCCTGCAGCGGCAGGGCGACCAGGAGCGCGAGCACGCCCGCGCGCGAGGCGCGGATCACGTGCGCTCACCGCGCAGCGTCTTCACCGAGAGCCCGAGCTGATTGAGCCGCAGGTGGACCTTGCGCGCCTGCGCGCCCTTGCCGAACAGCTCCTCGGCGACGGCCTGCAGATCGCCCTGATGAGCCACGAAC
>JAFEBC010000601.1 GCA_018266095.1 Deltaproteobacteria bacterium | reverse complement strand
GGTGTCGGCGTGGTGGGGCCCGACGGGTCCGCTCATCAGCAACGACGAGGTGGCGGCGTTCGTGCGCGCCAAGCCCGAGGTGCTGGTCGGCGTCGCGTCGGTGCCGCTGCTCAAGCCGATGGACGGCGTGCGCGAGCTGCGTCGCGCGGTGAAGACGCTGGGCATGCGCGCGGTGCGCATCCTGCCGTGGCTCTGGGGCCTGCCGCCAAACGACCGACGCTACTATCCGATCTACGCGGAGTGCATCGAGCTGGGCGTGCCGTTCTGTCTGCAAGTGGGCCACGCGGGCCCTCTGTGCGCGTCGGAGCCGGGGCGGCCGATCCCGTACTTGGACGAGGTGGCGGTGGAGTTCCCCGAGCTCGTCATCGTCGGCGGGCACATCGGGTACCCGTGGACGGAGGAGATGATCGCGCTCGCCACGAAGTACCCGAACGTCTACATCGACACGAGCGCGTACAAGCCGAAGCGCTACCCGGCGAACCTCAAGGAATACCTGCGCGGGCACGGGCGGAAGAAGGTGCTCTTCGGGACGAACTTCCCGATGATCATGCCGAGCGAGTGCCTGCAGCAGGTGGACGAGCTCGGGCTGGACGAGGACGCGAAGGCGAAGTTCCTCGGGGGAAATGCGGCGCGGGTGTTTGGGCTGGGGTAGGCGTAAGCGCTGGCGTTGGCGTTGGCGTTGGCGTTGGCGTTGGCGTTGGCGTTGGCGTTGGCGTTGGCGTTGGCGTTGATGCCTTACGCGCGCACGCGATTCCGTCCCGTGCGCTTCGACTCATACATCTTCGCGTCCGCCGCCGAGAGCAGCCGCTCCCAGCTCGCGTACCCCGTGCCGCTCGCAACGCCCAGGCTCAACGTGACCTGTAGCTTCGGCGCCAGCGCCGCCCACGGCGCCTCATCGATCGCCCTGCGCAGCTTCTCGCATGCGCGGATCGCCTGGTCGTGTCCCGTCTCCGGGAACACCAGCACGAACTCCTCGCCGCCGTAGCGGGCGGCCACGTCGGTCTTGCGGATCGACGCGCTCAACAGCTCGGCCACGCGCTGGAGCACGGCGTCGCCGATGGCGTGCGAGTGGCGGTCGTTGATGTCCTTGAAGAGGTCGAGGTCGACCATCGCTACGGCGAGCTTGGAGTCGTACCGGCGCGCGCGCTCGAACTCGTCGGTGAGCCGCTCGCCGAGCGACCGGCGGTTGTACAGGCCCGTGAGCGGGTCGCGGCGGGCGAGCTCGAGCAGGGACTGCGTCTGCTGCGCGAGGCGCGCGTTGGCCTCGGCGAGCTCGACGTTGCGCAGCCGCTCGATCTCCTGCTGCGCGCGGGCCTTCTCCAGCTCGTGCCGCGCGTTGACGGCCTGCAATTGCGTGCGGGCCGTCTGCTCCAGGACCTCGCCGCGGATGCGCGCGTGCTCCCTGTGGTGCTGCAGCGCGCCCTCGAGGTCGCGGGCCTGCTCCATCGCGTCCGAGAGCCACAGGTGCACGCGCGAGAGCTCGCGCTGGATGCCGAGCGTCTCGAACATCGACAGCGAGCGCTGGAGCAGCACGAGCGCGTCCTCGGTCTCGCGGCGGTGCGTGCGCAACACGCCCAGCATCGCCAGGACCTCGGCCAGGGTCCGCGCGGCGCCGCTCTTCTCAGCCGGGCCCAGCGCCTGCGTCAAGAGCTCCAGCGCCTCGGCGTCATCGCCCTTCTCGAAGGCGAGCCGACCCAGCGCGAGCTGACAGAACGCGATGTGCACGTGGTCGTTGCGCGGCGTGACCACGGCCAGCGCCTCGCGCAGCACGCGCTCGGCCGACTGCGGGTCCTTCAAGGTCACGTACGCGTCGCCCCAATTCGACAGCGCGCGGCCGAGCATGCCCGTGTCTCCCGCGAGGCGGGCCATGGACACGGCGCGCTCGTAGACCGGGAGCGCCTTGGGC
This sequence comes from Deltaproteobacteria bacterium, assembly GCA_018266095.1. Taxonomy (GTDB): domain Bacteria; phylum Myxococcota; class Myxococcia; order Myxococcales; family 40CM-4-68-19; genus CAIWCD01. Next base: position 2,293 of record JAFEBC010000601.1, on the reverse strand, counting down.
ACGTCGCCCAGTTCTTCGTGCACGATGGCGAGATAGTTCAACGCGCGGCACGCGAGCGGCTCCTGGCCCTGCGTGCGCAAGGACTCGATGGCGTGCAACAGGCGCTCCATCGCCTCCGCGTAGCGGCTCTGCTGCGTGAGCGCCGCGCCCTGCCAGGCCTCGGCCAGCGCCTCGTGCGTCTGGTCCTCGAGCTCGCTCGCCAGCGTGCGCGCCTGCGTGGCGTGGGTCAGCGCGCGGGCGTAGTCGTTGGCCTGGAAGGCGGCCTCGCACGAGAGCTCGTGCAGCATCAGGCGCTCTTGCGGACTCGCCTGCGGGGCCTCGGGCAACAGGCCCGCGAGCAGGCCATCGGCGCCGACGCCGTCGTACCGTTCCAGGAGCCGCCTCGCCTGCCTCAACGAATCGTGCATCGCGCGCGAAAACTAGCAGCTTTGCGACCTCGTGCGGCGTGCGGCATCGTACGAGCTCACACGTCCACACCCAGGAGCCCACATGGAACGGCGCACGCTCGGAACGAATGGCCTTCAGGTCTCGGCGCAGGGACTCGGCTGCATGGGCATGAGCGACTTCTACGGCCCGCTCGACGACGCGGAGTCGATGGCCACCTTGGCGCGCGCGCTGGAGCAGGGCGTGACCTTCTTCGACACGGCGGAGATGTACGGGCCGTACAAGAACGAAGAGCTCTTGGGGCGCTTCATCGCGGGCAAGCGCGACAAGGTCGAGGTGGCCACGAAGTTCGGCATCGTGCGCGACCCGGCCAATCCGCAGCGGCGCATGTTCGACGGCAAGCCCGAGAACGTGCGGCGGTCCATCGAGGGCTCGCTCAAGCGCCTGGGGACGGATTACGTGGACCTCTACTACCTGCACCGCGTGGATCCGGCGACGCCCATCGAGGACACGGTGGGCGCGATGGCGCAGCTCGTGAAGGAGGGCAAGGTGCGGCACCTCGGCCTCTCCGAGGCGGGCCCGGAGACGCTGGCGCGCGCGGTGAAGGTGCACCCGATCGCGGCGCTGCAGACGGAGTACTCGCTGTGGACGCGCGACCCCGAGGATGGCGTGCTCGCGGCGTGCCGGCAGCACGGGACGGGCTTCGTGGCGTACAGCCCGCTCGGGCGCGGCTTCCTCACGGGGCAGATCAAGCGCTTCGAGGACCTCGCGCAGGACGACTACCGGCGCTTCTCGCCGCGGTTCCAGGGGGAGAACTTCCAGAAGAACCTGGACCTGGTGGCGCGCATCGAGAGCATCGCGAAAGAGAAGGGCGTGACGCCGGGGCAGCTCGCGCTCGCGTGGGTGAAGGCGCAGGGCGAGGATATCGTGACCATTCCGGGGACCAAGCGGCGCAAGTACCTCGACGAGAACCTGGGCGCGGAGGCGGTGACGCTGACGGCGGACGACTTGAAGCGCATCGACGCGGCGGCGCCGAAGGGGGCGGCCGAGGGCCTGCGCTATCCGGCGGCGGTGATGGGGGCGATCGCGAAGTAGCCGTGACCAAGCCATGACAATCGGCGCCCAAGCTCGCCCTCCCTCGAAGTCCGCCGGAGAGCCCCATGCCGCGCCCCTCGTTCACCGAACGCGCCCTCCGCCGCGCCGTCATCAGCGCCGTCGGCGTCGGGAGCTATCTGCAGCTCGGCGTGCGCAACTCGTTCACCGTCTCGGGGCGTGAGCATCTCGACGGGTTGCCCGACAAGAACGTGCTCTTCGTGGCCAACCACCAGACGTACTTTCTGGACGTGATGGCCATCTTCCACGCCATCTCGCACGGGCGCGCGTCGCCGCTGGCGGGCGTGAAGTCGCGGCTGAACTTGAGCTTCGTGGCCGCGCACGAGACGATGAAGGAGCGCGGCCTCTTGCCGAAGATCTTCGCGGCGGGCGGCGCGGTCTGCGTCAAGCGCACCTGGCGCGACGGCGAGAAGGAAGTGTCGCGTCCGCTGGAGTCGAGCGACCTGTTCGCCATCGGCCGCGCGCTGAACTCGGGCTGGCTCATCACCTTCCCGCAGGGCACCACCAAGGCGGGCGCGCCTGGGCGGCGCGGCACGGCGCACATGATCGAGCACCACAAGCCGGTCGTCGTGCCGGTGGTGGTGAGCGGCTTCCGCGAGGCGTTCGACAAGACGGGGCTGAAGGCGCGGCGTCCAGGGAGCGAGCTCAAGCTGCAGTTCAAGGCGCCGCTGGAGTTCGCGGACTTGAGCGACATCGACGGCGTGCTCGCGCAAGTGATGCACGCGATCGAGCAGGGGCCGGAGGCGTCGGCGAAGCTCGCACTGGGATAGCTACGCGGGCGCCACGGCGGCTCGGG
>JAFEBC010000600.1 GCA_018266095.1 Deltaproteobacteria bacterium | reverse complement strand
GTCCGTCGAACCGTAGAGCGCGTGGATCACCGGCCGCGCGAAGACGATGACGCCCACCGCGGCGGGCACGCTGCCCAACACCATGAGCCGCAGGCCGTCCCGCATCATCGCCACGTGCTCGGCCGGCGACTCGCGGGAGAGCCGCGCCAGCGTCGGGTACATGGCGATGCCCAGCGCCGACGACGGGAAGATCAGCACGCCCGTGAGGCGCTGCGTCGCCGCGTGCCAGCCCATCACCTCGGCCGGCGCGTTGCGGTTGAGCACCATGGCGTCGATGTATGGCTGCAGCGCCAACACCAGATCGAACATGAGGAACGCGAACCCCAAGTGGAGCAGCTCGCCCACGGCCTCCCGCCGCACCACGGGCCGCCCGATCTTGAAGCGCCGCAGCAGGATCACGAGTGGGATGATCCCCATCGCCTTGCCGATGACGCCGCCCCAGAGCACGCCCGCGAGGCCGGTCCCCAGCAAGGCCAGCGTCAGCACGGAGCCCGACTCCACCAGGTTTCCGTAGAGGCCCAGGCCCGAGACGATGTCCTGCCGCTCGTAGCCCCGCAGCACCGCCTGGCCGCTGCCGATGCACGTGCCGAGCGTGGCCTGCACCGCGATGAAGATGACCGCGAGCTTCGCCTCCGGTGTGTACCCGAGCAAGCGGCCGACACCGATCAGCACGCCGAGCGCGATCGTGCCGAACACCAGCTTGAGCGCGACGCTCGTGCCCAACAGCCTCGGCGCCACCGAGCGGTCGCGCGCCACCGCCCCGGCCATCGAGTTCGACTGCCCCCACTCCACGAACAAGAACGCCAGCTTCGCCGCCGTGGTGGCGAGGTACATCGCGCCGAAGTCCAGGGGGCCCAGCTTGCGCGCCAGCACCGACGTCACCAGCATCGACAGCGGCACCGTCACGAGCTGCGAGAACACCATCGCCGCGAGGCCACGGGTCACCTTCACCGCGTCGTGCTGCTTCACGGCGACGGGCGCGGCAGGGGGCTGTGATTCGGACTGCGGCGCAGCGGGGGCTTCGCTCAAGGGTTGTGTCGCTCGTGCAGTTCCCTGATGACCCGCGCAGGAACACCTCCCGCGAGGGTGTTGGGGGGGATGTCCTTGGTTACCACGGCTCCGGCCGCGATGACCGCCCCCCTCCCGATCGTGACGCCCGCCAGCACCGTCACCCGGGCTCCCAGCCAGCAGCCCGGCTCCAGCACGATCGGCGCGGATTCCAGGAGGCCCGCGCGCCGGATCGACTCTCCCGTCAAGTGCTTGGCCGTGATCAGCACCGCGTGGTGGCCGATGTTGACCTCGTCACCGATGGTCACCGGAGCGTTCAAGTCGATGAAACATGGAACGTTGACCATGCAACGATTGCCGATGCTCAGGCGCGAGATGGCGTCGCCGGGCCCGCGCAGATCGAGGGTGCCGAGGACGAGCGCCCCGCGTCCGACCTTGACCCCGACCAGCGAGTAGAGGAATGCCCGCAGGCGCGCGAAGGCCATGTCGGGGAGGAACGCCACCAGCAGGCGCGCGGCCCAGAGGCGCAAGTTGAGGTAACGGACCTCCTCTCCCACCACCTCCAAAGCGCGGACGGCAGGGTGGGGCGCAGGTGCTGGAGCGGGCGCGGGTGCGGCCTGTTGAAGCGGGTCCATCGTTCCACAGACTAGCCTGTCGGCCGTGTCCTGCATACGAGACGTTGGTAGCAGCTTGGTGCCAATGCGTCTTCTGCGGTATTCCGTCCACGATGCAACCCTTGATCGTGGCCGCCGGCCGGTTCACTGCCGAACACGCCCAACGGATCGCCGAGGGCAAGGAGCCGCGCCTCGACGTCTTCGAGCTGCGCGACGCCCTCCGCGGCCGCCTGATGGACTTCGCCGACCTCGACCGCAGCACCCGTGCCGAAATTCCGCTGATGCGGCGCATGGTTGGCGATTCTGCCGCCCTGGCCTGGCTGGCGGTGCGCGAGCGCAACGGCGCCGATGTGTTCCTGACCACGGGCGAGGACATCGGCATCCCGCTGGCCATGCTGCTCAAGGCCGCAAAGCCCGCCGGGCACGCCATGATCGCCCACACGCTGCACCCCGCCAAGAAGCGCGTGTTCTACACGCGCCTCAAGGCCTGGAAGCAGACCGAGCGCATCCTCTGCTACGCCACCAGCGAGGAGCAGCTCATGACCGGCCCGCTGGGCATCCCCGCGGCGCAGGTGCGGCGGATCGCCTATCACGCCGACGAGCGCTTCTTCGCGCCGCGTCCCGAGGTGCCGATCGAGCCCGACCTCTTGTGCGGCGCCGGTCAGCTCCTGCGCGACTACCACACCCTCATCCGCGCCACCGAGGGGCTGGGCGTGCGCGTGCGCATCGCGGCCGGGAGCCCGTGGATCGCGAGCGAGCTCAAGGCCGATCGCGCGCTGCCCGAGTACGTGGACTGGCGCAAGTACGACCGCTTCGCGCTCCGCGAGCTGTACGCGCGCTCGGCCATCGCGGTGGTGCCGCTCTTCGAGAACGACTACCAGACGGGCATCAGCACCATCTTGGAGATGATGGCGATGGGGAAGGCGCTCATCGTCTCCAAGACGCGCGGGCAGACCGACACCATCGTCGACGGCGAGAACGGCCTCTACGTGCCGCCGGGCGACGCGGCGGCCCTGCGCGCGGCCATCGAGCGCCTGCGCCAGGATCCCGCGGAGGCGGCGCGCCTGGGACGGAACGCGCGCCGCTATGTCGAGGAGCGGGCGGGCCTCGACCTGTTCACCCGCGAGCTGGTGCGCGCGACCACCGAGGCGCACGCCGCCCGCTTCGGCGGCTAGTGGATCGCGGCCGAAGAGGTTGATCCAGAGGCCCCAACCGTGCGACGACTCGCGCGTGCCTCCTCGGAGACTCCTGCTCGCGGCCCTGGCCCTGACCCTGTCCTGCGCGGACCTGGGCAAGTACGTGTGGTTCCAGCAGTACGAGCCCCCGACCGCGCCGGGTGGCTTCGTCATCGCGCCCGGCGACACGCTCTTCGTGCGCTTCTACCTGCAGGACGCGCTCAACACCCACGCCAAGGTGCGCGCCGACGGGCAGATCACGCTGCCGCTCCTCAACGACGTGACGGCGGCCGGGTACACGCCCGCCGCGCTCGGCCAACAGCTCGAGACGCGCTTCAAGGACTTCCTCAAGCAGCCCGTGGTCAGCGTCGCCGTCGAGGAGGCGCAGGGCCTGCAGATCCCGGTGGCGGGCGAGGTGGCCAAGCAGGGCGTGGTCGCGGTCGAGCGCGGGACCGGCCTGCTCAAGGTGCTCCTGCTCTCGGGCGGCCTCACCGACTTCGCGCACAAGGACCGCATCTTCGTCCTGCGGTCCGGGCCGCCCGCCGTCCGCATCCGCTTCTCGTGGGAGGCCCTGAGCCGCGGGGAGCCGGCCGCGGCGCGCTTCGAGATGCGGCCCGGCGACACCGTCGTGGTCGAGTAGGATCGGCCGTGCTGGCCCTGGCCCTCACGCTCCTGGCCGTGCCGATCGAGGTGTCGGGCGCCGCCACCGTCGAGACGCAGGCGGGCACCGACGCCATCACCAACGAGCGCTCGGAGACCGCGAACCTCTCTGCCACGCTGCAGGCGCTCGGGCGCCTGGAGGGAGGGGCGCAACTCTCGCTGCTCGACGTGCCGCGCCTCACCTGGGCCTCGCCGGTGGGGACGGCCCCGCAGAACCTGAGCGTGTTCAACGCGGGCACGGCGGCCCTGGAGCTCACCTGGCCGCGCACGAGGCTGCGCCTCACCGAATCGTACGGCTTCGGCAAGCAGGACTTCTCGGTGCTCTCACAGTCGCTGCAGGCCGACCCGGCCAATCCCACGGCCCCGCCGACCACCGGCCGCGTCCCCGAGCAGCGCTTCCTGCCGCACTACACCACGAGCACCGCGCTGGCCCTCGACGCCGCCCACACGCGCGCCTTCCGCACCACGGCGACGGTCACGTTCACGGCGGGCGGCGGCCTGGGCACCGCCGGGCGCACCGCGCTCCCCTGGCAGCAGACGCTGGGCGGGACCTTGCTCGCGAACCTCCTCGTCTCGTCGCTGGACACGGCCAGCGCGCAGGTCAACTCGACGGTCTCGCGCTCGGATGACGGGACCCAGACGCTCGCGGTGGGCGGGTCGATCGGCTGGCGGCGCCTGCTCGCGCCCACCACCTCGGGCGCGCTCACCCTCGGCGTGGCCGTGCTCATCAACCACGCGCCGCAATCGGCCACCGGCGCAGCGATCGTGTCCGGCGATCTCACCACCCCCGTGCCCACGCTCTCCGCCTCGCTGACCCATGGCGGGCTCGTCGGGGCCACCCGCTTCGCGTTCGCGCTCGACGGCAAGGCCGAGCCCGCGGTCGACTTCCTCACCGGGGCGCTCTACCTGCGCGGCTCGGGGCGCCTCACCGGCTCGTTCTCGCCCCAGCCGTCCCTGACCTTCTCGGCCACGCTCCTGGGCGACCGCATCCTCTCCGGCGACCTCCGCGGCGCCTGGGGCGGCGGCGCCGAGCTCGCGGGCACGCTCCGCTTCACCGAGCTCTCTGGCCTGCGCCTGTCGGCCCGCAGCGCCATCGTGACGCCCGCCGCCGTCCTCCTCCCGGACGCCCCCGTGCCGCGCCTGTGGAACGTCGTCGCGTCTGTGTATGTCGGCGGCCACGACCGCTTTTGAAGGGTTTCTCGCGAGCGCCTCCGGCCCGACACCTGCTACACTGAACACATGCGGAAGCTGCTGTTGCTCTCCCTCATGATGGCGACGCTCGTCATCCCCATCATCGCGGCGCGGGACCCGCTCCCCTCGCGCGGCTTCCGCAGAGCCTTGGTGGTCTTCCTGGTCTTCTGTTTCGGCTATAGTCTCGCCCTCAAGTACGTGTTCTTCCACCTTTGACGCGGTATGTCGGCCCAGGCGCCCCTAATGTCCTTGAAGAAGAACATTCTCGTGGTCGAGGACGACCCGGAGCTGCGCAAGCTCATGCGCAAGCACCTGGAGAGCGCGGGCCACGAGGTCCGCGAGGTCGGCACGGGGCGCGCCGCCATCTCCCACTGCGAGACGCAGCTCCCTGACCTCATCTGCCTCGACCTCATGCTGCCGGAGCTCTCGGGCTATCAGGTGTGCGAGGCGCTGCGAAAGAACCCGGTGACCAGCCGGGTGCGCATCCTGGTGGTGAGCGCGCGCACCCTCCCCGAGGACCGTGCCTTCGCCG
>JAFEBC010000005.1 GCA_018266095.1 Deltaproteobacteria bacterium | reverse complement strand
TGGGCGGCACCATCTCGGCGCCCATCAAGAAGACGGCCACGGTGAAGAAGGTCGCGCAGCCGCCCTCGCCGCACGCGGGGATCGCCGCCAGCGCGCCGCCTGCGCCCGTCGCCCAGACTCGCACCACGCCGCCTGCCCCGACGGAGCCGGCCCAACCCGCACCGCCCGAGGCGCCGCAGGGGGACGCGCCTGATCACGGTGTGCAGCAACGCCGGAACCGCAAGATCGGGTTCGTATGAACTATCTCGACTACTACGAGCTGGCTCAGGAGCCCTTCTCGAACGCGCCCGTCTCGCGCTTCTACTTCAACTCGCCCCAGCACGCGCAGGCGCTCGTCCGCCTGAATCACTTGTGCGCGCAGATGAAGGGCCTGGGCATCCTCGTCGGCGACATCGGCGCGGGCAAGACCACGCTGGCGCGCCGGCTGCTCGATTCGCTTCCCGAGGAGGAGTACGAGGCCGCGCTGCTCGTCATCATCCACTCGGGCGTGACCGCGAGCTGGCTCTTGAAGCGCATCGCGCTGCAGCTCGGCGTCGAGGCGCCCAGCGAGGACAAGCTCACGCTGCTCGGTCAGCTCTACCAGCGCCTCGTGAAGATCTACGAGGGCGGCAAGAAGGCCGTGGTGCTCATCGACGAGGCGCAGATGCTGGCCACGCGTGAGCTGATGGAGGAGTTCCGCGGGCTCCTGAATCTGGAAGTGCCCGAGCGGAAGCTCATCTCGCTCATCTTCTTCGGCCTGCCGGAGATCGAGCAGAACTTGAAGCTGGACCCGCCGCTCGCGCAGCGCGTGGCGATGAAGTACCGGCTCGATCACCTGACCGCGGACAGCACCGAGAACTACATCAAGCACCGCCTGCGGCTCGCGGGCGCGTCGCGGATGCCGTTCACGCCCGAGGCGGTGAAGTCGGTGCACGCGTTCTCGGGCGGCACGCCGCGCGTCATCAACACGCTGTGCGACAACGCGCTCTTCGAGGGCTACGTGGCGCGCGCGCCGGTCATCGACGAAGCGATGGTGGAGCGCGTGGCGCTGGAGCTGGGGCTCGAAGGTGGCACCGCGCCTGCGGAGCGGCCGGCGCCCAAGCCTGCACCGTCGACGGCGCCCGTGCCGCATCAGATCGCGGCGGCGGCGGAGAAGGCGAAGCAGATCGACCTCGGGGAGATCGATCGCTACCTCGCGGGGCTGGCGAAGCCTTCTTAGAGCAACTGCAACTGCTTCACAGGAAGGAAACAAGGAAAGGGGGTGTCTGCCCTCCGTCCTCGGCGACTGCATACTTCTTGTTGGTTGCGTGCTCTTTCAGGCCGCAACACTTGGGGCGCCAGTGGGAACCCCTTCCTTCTTTCCTTCCTGTGAAGCTTTTGCAGTTGCTGTGGCTAGTCCAGTGGCCGCACGGCGTTCACGCGAGTCCGCGCCGGCCCCGGCGATTCCTTCGCCTCGCGCTGGTCCCCTGGTAAAACTGACGCTGATTTACTGCGGCTTCTCCGCGCTGGGATCGGCCTCGCATGTTTGGTCGTGTGCTGCTCGCGCTCGTGCTCGCTGCCGGCCTGGTGACAGGCGGGGCGCTGGCCGTGCTGCGCACGGACTTCGTGTCGAACAACCTCTGCGGGTATGCGGTGGCGAACATCGAGGAGGCCACCGAGGCGCGCGTGAAGGTGGCGCGGTGCACGGTGGATCCGGCGCGCGGGCAGCTCGTCATCGAGGGCCTGGAGGCGGAGGCGCCGGATGGGCGGCTCAAGTTCTCGGTGGCGCGCATCTTCATGCAGCTCGTGGTGCGGCCGCTGCAGCAGCGCGTGCGGCTCGAGCGGCTGGAGGTCGATCATCCGGACGTCGAGGTGACGCTGGGCGGGCCGCCCTCGACGCGGCCCAAGTCGGACAAGTGTCTGCCGCCGAAGCTCACGGGGTTCGAGCTGGGGCGCGTGCACATCCGCAAGCTCGCGGTGCACGTGACCGATCCCGAGTCGGGGCTCTCGGTGGACCTGCCGCGCTCGTCGGCGATCCTGCGCGGGGCGGGCACGGAGGCGCGCCTGCAGCTCGAGGTGCACTCGGGCTCGGTGGAGATCGGCGAGCGCGCGGCGCACCTCATCTCGGCCAAGGTCGCGGCGCACGTGAACCTGGGCGGCGTGGGGCTCGTGGCGCTGGACAAGGCGGACGTGATCGGCGCCGAGGCCTCGGTGTTCGCGACGGGGAAGCTCGAGGACTTCTGCACGCCGGCCATCGACACCAACGTGAACGTGCGCGTGGACGATCTCGGCGTGCTCACCGACGCGCTCCTGCCGCACACGCTCGCGGGCGTGAAGGGCTCGATCGCCACCGACGCCTCGCTGGAGGTCGTGAAGAACACGGTGCGCCTGCACGGCGATGTGCGCACGAAGGACCTGGCGCTGGAGGGCTTCTCGCCTGGCGACGTGCGCGCGCGCTTCGACATGACGCCCAAGCGGCTCAAGGTGCAGAAGCTGCAGATCGGCGTCGGCAAGGCGGGCGAGATCGGCGGCACGGCGGAGCTGGGCATCGGCGATCCGGACCTGCCGATCACGGCGGACCTGCAGCTCAAGGACATGGAGCTCGCGGAGCTCTTGAACAAGCTCGGCATCACCGGTGCGTGGGTCGTCCTGCGCACGAACGGCAAGGTGCAGGCGAAGGGCACGCTCAATCCGCTGGAGCTGAACGGGAACCTGGGCGTGGACCTCGCGGAGTTCGCCATCCAGGATCGCCGCTGGGAGCAGCGCGCCAAGGCCAAGCGCACGCTGGAGTTCGGCAAGGGGCGGCTCAACGCGAGCGTGAACGTGAACCAGCAGCGCGTGCTGATGAACAAGGGCACGCTCGAGGTGGAGGGCTCGCGGCTCGAGGTGGAGGGCGTGTTCAACACGGACTTCGAGAAGGGCCTGTCGCTGCGCGGGAAGGCGGACAACTTCGCGCTCGACGACTTCCGCGGACACTTGGGGACGATCCCGTGGAAGGGCCGGCTCGGGCTCGCGGTGACCGTGAACGGCCAGTACAACAAGCCCGACATCAAGGCGCAGGTGGCGGGGCGCAACCTGCACTTCCTCGACCTCTCGCTCGGAGATGTCGCGGCGCAGGTGCACTTCAACGGCATGCACCTGACCTTCGACGACGTGCACGCGAAGAAGGATCGCTCGACGTACGGCGGGCGCGTGGCGCTGGACTTCAATGATCCCGCGCTGCCGGTGTACGCGCACCTCGAGCTCACGGACGCGTACGTGCACGACCTGGTGGACCTCGCGGTGAACCTGGTGCCGACGCTGTCGACCATGAACGACGCCAAGGACGTGAACGGGCACGTGACCGGCGTGCTCGACGCGCACGGGCCGGTGGCGGGGCCCGAGGCCACGGCGTCGATGGACTTCGACAAGGTCACGCTCTGGGGGCAGACCTTCGAGGACGGCAGCGCGCACTTCACGCTGCACGGGGGCGAGCCGCAGCTCATCATCGACAAGTTCGATCTGCGGCACGGCGAGGCGTGGTTCAAGACCGCGGGCACGTTCGGGCCGCAGTGGGCGCTGAACGTGGACTCGCGCACGGAGAACTTCGATCTGGCCGATCTCGATTCGGGCGCGGCTGCGCAGCTCAAGGGCCCGCTGGTGGCCAACTCGCACGTGCGCGGGGTGGCCTCGCATCCGCTCATCGACGTCGACCTGACCTTCAAGGGCGGGCGCGCGGGCAAGGCGATGATGGGCGACGGCGCGATGGCGATGCGCATCGACGGCAAGGACATGACGTGGCGCGGGACGGTGGGCACGCACACGCTCGAGGGGCAGGGCAAGCTCAAGGACGACTTCGCGTACACGAGCACGCTCGCGCTCAAGTTCCCGGACCTGTCGGACTACTTCGAGACCTTCGCGCCCGACGCGCAGCTCACGGGTGGCGCGGCCTCGGCGCTGGTGCAGGTGCACGGCTCCTTGCTCAAGTGGCGGCAGAGCGCGGGCAGCGTGACGCTCTCGCTCCTCAAGTTCACGCGCAACGGCATCGCCTTCACCAACGACGGCAACGGC
>JAFEBC010000059.1 GCA_018266095.1 Deltaproteobacteria bacterium | reverse complement strand
GAAGGCGCGCTTCAAGACCTGGCTGTACACGATCGCGCGGAACCTCGTGGTCGACCAGTCGCGGCGGGACAAGTTCCGGCGCGCGGACTCGCTCGATGCGCCGCAGGCCAATGTGGAGGACGGGCCGGCGCTGGTCGAGCAGCTCCCCAATGGCGGCATCGGGCCGGAGCGCGGGGCGGAGAGCGCGCGGCTGCGGGGCGTCCTGGCGAAGGCGCTGGCGTCGCTTCCTGAAGAGCAGCGCGAGGTGTTCATCTTGCGCGAGCAGGCGGGCCTGGCGTTCAAGGAGATCGCGGACGCGGTGGGCGTGAACGAGAACACGGTGAAGAGCCGCATGCGCTATGCACTCGAGGGCCTGCGCAAGTCGCTCCTGGCCGCGGGCGTGGATGGCGGTGAGGCGATGGCCGAGGCCGGGCCCCTGCTGGCGACGACGGGAGGACGATGACGCACGCCGAGTGCCAGGACCTCTTGCTCGACCTCGCGTATGGCGAGCTCGACGCTGCGCGCGCCGCCGAGGTGCAGGCGCACGTGGACGGCTGCGCCGAGTGCAAGGCGGAGCTGGCCAACATCGGCGGCGTGCGCAAGGCGATGGCGCCGCTGGTGTCGGAGCAGGTCGAGCCGTCGGACGACTTCGACGCGGCCATCCTGGCGGCGGCGCAGGCGCAGGTGGCGGGTCAGGAGGGCGCGGCTGCCGAGCCCAAGGTGATCTCGCTGGCGGCGGCGCGGGAGAAGCGGTCGCCGTGGCTGCGGCGCGTGGTGGTGAGCGGGAGCATCGCGGCGGCGGCGGCGATCGTGCTGGTGGTCACCAAGCAGCAGCCGGAGGTCGGGCCGCAGAAGGCCGTGGCCGAACACGAGCTGGTGATGGAGGAGAAGCGGAGCGCGGCGGCGAAGGTCGAGCAGGCGGCGAAGGTCGAGCAGGCGGCTGGAGAGCGCCAGCAGGCCGCGCGTGAGGCCGAGCGGGACGCCCTGGCCAAGGGCGCGATGGGCCGCAAGGAGCTCGCGGCGGCGGATGACGCCAAGCGGCCGGTGCCCGCGGAGACGCCTGCGGTCGCGCTCGAGGCGAAGCCGCCACCGCCGCCGCCGGAGTCGCCCAAGCAGCGCGGGGATGCGCCCGTCAAGAAGGCCAAGCGGGCCGCTGTGGATGAGGAGCAGGACAGCGCGGCGCCTCCGAGCGAGGCCCGCGCGGGTGCGGGTGCGGCTGGCCTGCCGGATGCGCTCTCGGCGACGTCGAAGGATTCGAAGGCGAAGGCTGAGCTCAAGTTCGCGCCAGTGAAGCCAGAGGTGGCGAAGGCGGACGCGAAGCCCGCGGATGCGCCGGCGCCCGTGGTGGCCGACAAGCTGTTGAGCGCGGCTCCGCGGTCGGCTGCGGCGGCTCCGGCGCAGCCAGCGGCCCACGCAGAGGGCAAGCAGGGGCAGGCGGCGTCGGCGAATGGTCTGGGGCTGATGGGCTCGCTCGCCGGCGCTGGCGGTGCGAGCGCGTCGGTGGGCACGTCGGCCGGCTCAGGGTCGGCAGCCAAGGCGTCGAGTGGCGCGCTGGGGGCCGGGCCGGTTCCCACCAAGGCTGCGCCGCCGCCGCCGATGGCCCAGGCCGTCGCGCAGGCAGCACCGAGTGCGCCGCCGCCGACGAGGTCCAAGTCGGCCACCGCGAGCGCGAGCCCGCCTCCGGCGAAGGCCGACCTGGACCTGTCTGCCCCGCCTGCGTCCGCGGCGCCTGCGCTGTCGTCGTTCGACGAGCAGGAGAGTCTCGCCGCGCCCGCGAAGGCCGCGACCAAGGATCCGCAGGCGATCGAGAAGAGCGCCGATGCGCTGCGGGCGTCCGGCAAGGCGGCGTCGGCGGCGGTGCGCTATCGCGAGGCCGCGGCGCTCTGGGAGTCGCGCGGTGAGTTGACCCAGGCTGCGCGGCTGCGCTCCCTGGCCGTGGTGGCGTGGGTCGAGGCCGGGAGGCGCACGGAGGCACAGGCTGACCGTGCGCGCGTGGCGCAGCTCGGTGACGCGGACGCGCTGGCGGTGGCCGATCGGGCGCTCTCGATGCAGGGCGCGGCGGACGATGTCGCGTCCGGCAACGCGGCGCGCATGAAGGAATCAGCCGCGCCCAAGCCCGCGCCGTCCGAGAAGAGCCAGAAGCTGAGCGAGCCCGCCTCCGAGAAGGAGCAGCGCGTCGACTTCTAGCGTTGCGACCGACGCGCGGTGATCCATCGCGCCGTTGACTCGCAGCACGAGCGGCCCGTCCCCGATCCGGCCACGCGACCGCGCCCGCGGCCCAAACCCCGGCATGCGCAAGCGAAATCGACGTGGGGTCGGTCGAAGATCCGGTTTGCTCTCCGGCACCCGACGCGACTACGATTCCGCCTCTCGTTTGTCCTCTGAGCGCTGCTCACGGGACCCGAGTCGCGAATCACGGAGGCGCCAAGTGCTTTCTGGCAAGTACCCGCTGTTCATCGCGTTGTTCCTGGGCCTCGTGGCCGGCGTCCTCGCGTACTCGGCGATCAAGGCCCAGCAGAAGAAGGTCCGCGCCGGTTGGGACACGGTGTCGATCGTCTGCGCCAAGGTCGACATCCCCGAGGGCACGGAGCTCGACAAGGACATGGTGGAGCGCGAGGACATGCCGTCGCGCTTCGTCACCGAGAGCTACATCCGCGCCGACAAGGGCAACGGCGAGATGGACGTCGTCGGCCAGCGCGTGATGGTGCCGCTCAAGGCGCACGATCCGATCCTCGTGTCGCACTTCGAGTCGGCGCGCGACACCGAGTTCTCCACCATGATCAACCCGAAGGGCCGCGCGGTGACGATCGATGTCACCGACAAGCAGGCGGTCGGCCTGTGGGTGCGCCCGAACGATCACGTGGACGTCGTCGGCACGTTCAAGGACGCCGAGTCGAACGGCCTGAAGACGGTGACGCTCTTGCAGAACGTGCTGGTGCTGGCCACGGGCCGCATCAACGCCAACACCACGTACATCCCGGACGAGGACAAGCGCTTCCAGAACGTGACCCTGCTGATGCTGCCCGAGGAGGCGGAGATCCTCACGCTGGCGCAGGAGGCGGGCTCGATCACGCTCTTGCTCCGCAACCCCGAGGACCTCGACTACCAGGACAACCGGCGCGTGGTGGACTCCAAGGCGCTGCTCGCCAAGAACAACACGGACGAGCTGATGGTGAAGCGCAACAAGGCCATCCAGATCATCCGCGGCAACAAGTCGTCGGCCAACGAGGGCACCAGCGCCACGGCCGCGCCCAAGGCGGGCGGTCAGTAGCAGATGCTACCGGCCATCACATTCCTGCTGACGGCCGCGTCCGTCTTCTTCTTCGCGCTGCTCATCCTGGGCGTGCTGCAGAGGGCGTTCGAGCAGTACAAGGAGCGCTACGTCACCAAGTCGATGAACGACTTGAGCGACATGTTCCTGTTCGTGGATCCGGGGCAGATCCTGCTCCTCAACATCGCCGCGTTCCTGATGGTCGCGGGCATGGGGTTCCTGCTCGGCGGGTTCTTCCTCGGCGCGCTGATGGGCATCGCGGGCTTCTTCGCGCCCATCGGCGCCGTGCAGTTCTATCGCGCGCGGCGCGTGGAGAAGTTCAACCTGCAGCTCCAGGATGCGCTGCAGCAGATCTCGAACGCGCTGCGCGCCGGCCTCACGTTCCAGCAGGCGATGGAGGCGGTGGGCAAGGAGTCGCCGGCGCCGCTGCGGCAGGAGTTCGGCCTCTTCATCAAGGAAGTGAAGCTGGGCGTGCCGGTCGACGAGGCGCTCCTCAACATGGCCAACCGCGTGGGCTCGGAGGACCTCGAGCTCGTGGCCACCTCCACCAACATCGCGCGCCAGCTCGGCGGCAACATGGCGGAGATGTACGAGACCATCGCGGCGACGATCCGCGAGCGGTTCCGCCTCGAGGGCAAGATCAAGTCGCTCACCAGCCAAGGCAAGATGCAGGGCTGGATCGTGTCGTCGCTGCCGCTCGTCATCGGCCTGTTCCTCAACTGGTACCGGCCGGACCTCATGGAGCCCATGTTCGACGGGTTCTTCGGCTACGCGCTCGTGAGCATCATCGTGATGATGATGGCCACCGCGTTCGTGTTCATCCGCAAGATCGTCAACATCGACGTGTAGAGGGATCCCGTGCCCGCCTGGCTGCCCGACATGCTGATGATCCTCGCGGTGCTCGCGGCGTTCGCGGCCGTGGCCGGGGTCGTCCTCGCGTTCGCGGAGCTCGCGCAGCGCTTCTCCAATCGCTATCTGGCGACGCTCGGCGTGACCGACGAGAGCCTGATGGAGCAGCAGTACGGCGCGCGCACGGCGGCCACGGGCGCGATGATGGCGTTCCGCAAGACGCTCATCGCGTTCCTCGCCGCGATCATCGACAAGTCCGCGCCGCAGCAGACGCTCGAGGGCATCCGGGTGAAGCTGCGCAAGGCGGGCATGCCGTACGAGCTCAGGGCCTCGGAGCTGGTCGCGTTCCAGATCGTGTCGGGCGCGGTGTTCCTGGGGCTGGGCGCGCTGGTGGCGTTCTGGCTCGACTATCCGTTCCTGGTCGGTGAGAACGGCCTCGACCTGACTGGCACCGCGGTCATGCTGGTCACGGCGCTGCTCGGGTTCCTCTATCCCTTGCTGTGGCTGAACGATCGCGTGCGCATCCGGCATCACCTGATCACGCGCGCGCTGCCGTACAACCTCGATCTCTTGACGCTCTCGGTGGAGGCCGGCCTCGACTTCGCGGCGGCCATCGGCAAGGTGGTCGAGAAGGGGCGCAAGGGGCCGCTCGCGGATGAGCTGTCGATCACGCTGCGCGAGCTGAAGCTGGGCAAGACGCGCGAGGAGGGCCTGCGCAACCTGGCGGCGCGCGTGGATCTCGGCACGCTGACCACGTTCGTGAACGCGCTCATCCAGGCGGACAAGATGGGCACGCCGCTCGGCAAGATCCTGCGCATCATGTCGACGCAGATGCGCATCGAGCGCACGCAGCGGGCCGAGAAGCTCGCCAACGAAGCGCCGGTGAAGATGTTGTTCCCGCTCATCGGGTTCATCTTCCCCACCATCTTCCTCATCCTCTTCGGGCCGATCGTCTATCAGGTGATGCACGGCAGCTAGGCAACGGCCGCAAGAGCTTCCGGTCTCGCATTCTGGAGTGTCATGGGCTTCGAGCTGACCATCGCGGAGGGGAAGGGCCGGGGGCAGCGCTTCGAGTTCGACGCGACCGACGTCACCATCGGGCGCGGGCCGGACAACGACGTGGTGCTCAACGACGCGGGCGTGTCGCGCAACCACGCGCGCATCACGCGCTCGGGCGCGAGCTGGATGCTGGCCGACAACGGCTCGGCGAACGGCACGGAGCTCAACGGGGGCGTCATCGCGCGGGCCACGCCGCTCAAGAACGGCGACCGCATCGGCGTGGGGCCGATCATCTTCCGCTTCGACGCGCAGCGCGAGCAGCCTGTGCAGATGCCGGTGGCGGGTCAGGTCGAGGGCGAGACGCGCATCACCTCGGCGCCGCAGCGCAACGAAGAGACGCGCGTGTCGGCGATGCCGCAGCAGGGCGGGCAGGCCAAGACGGTGGCGCCGCGGTTGGGCGCGCAGGCGTCGGGCGGGAACCTCGTCGACAGCTTCCGCGCGCTGCCCATCCAGTACCAGATCGGCCTCGGCATCGGCGCGATCCTCGTCATCGCCGCCGTCACCGCGCGCATCATGCAGCCGCAGGCCACCGACAAGGTGAAGTGCCCGAGCGTGATCGGCGTCGATGACAGCACCGCCGACTTCACCTTCGGTCACGGCGCGGTGGAGGTCGACTGCGGCAACAAGGTCGCGTTCGGCTTCAACGTGCCGAACAACTCGCGCACGCTCTTCCATTACCTCGCGTCCGGCATCAGCTCGCCCAACGAGGTCGAGGTCAAGGTCAACGACAAGCACCTCGACTGGGCCCCGGCGGCGCAGAGCCACGGCGAGCCGCAGGTGCTCTCGATCCCCAAGGAGCTCCTGTCGGACGACGGCAAGAACATCGTCGAGTTCGACCAGGCGACGCGCGGCAAGGAGTGGCAGATCGCCAAGGTGCGCGTGGAGGTGTTCGCGGTCACGCCGGGCGATCTGAAGGCGGCGCAGGCGGCGTACGAGCGCGGGCGGCGCAAGCTGGAGGAGCGGCGCGTGGCCCCGCGCAACCTCTACGACGCGTGGAAGCAGTTCACCATGGCGCGGCGCTCGCTCGAGGGCCTCTCGCCGCGGCCGGCGCTCTATGACGAGGTGGCGCAGCTCATCAAGGACGCCGAGCGCGATCTCGAGAAGAAGTGCGGGCAGCTCCTGTTCACGGCCGAGCGCTACGATCGCTACGGCCAGAACGATCGCGCGCAGCAGACGTACCGCGAGGTGCTGCTGTATTTTCCGGGGGACGACCCGAGCTCGTGCCGGAAGAAGGCGCAGGAGAACCTGATCTCGAAGGCGAATGAATGAGCGGCATCCCCAAGCCGAAGGGCAAGCCAGCGCCGGCGCCCGAGCCGATGGCGAACGACGACCGCACCGATCCGGGCGGGCCGTCGCCGGAGGCGTTGGCGCAAGCGAAGGCCAAGGCG
>JAFEBC010000599.1 GCA_018266095.1 Deltaproteobacteria bacterium | reverse complement strand
CGGCTCGCCTGGCTCTCACCGCTTGCATGCGCAAGCTCATCGTCATCCTCAACGCCATGCTGCGCGATCGGCGTCACTGGTCCACGGAGGTCGCTTGACGAACAACACGGTTACTCTGCGGTGAACGATCGCGCGTCCCCAGAAGCTGCGAAGGTTCGCCGACGCACTGATTGCGTACCAGCTACTCGCCCAAGTGCTCGAGCACCGGGTCGGCCATCGCCGCGCTCGGGGGCGAGATCTCCAGCAGCGCCGCCAGCGTCGGCGCCACCTGCGTCGCCGTCAGCACACCACCGCGCACCGCGGGCCGCACCGTCCACCCCTTGGCCTCGAAGAGGAACGGCACGAGCGCGTCGTCGTTCCAGGGCGAGCCGTGGTCGGCGCCGTCCTCGTCCTTGAGCATCATGTAGAGCGGACGCGGCACGAGCAGCAGGTCGGCCACGCGGCCCGGATAGATCGCGTGCCGGATCACCTCGGGCTCATTCGCCGCGTCGGCCGTCTCCACCACGCGCCACAGGCCCGGCTCGGTGCGCAGCGCCTCGGCCGCGAGGTGCACGGCGCGACGCAGGTCGCCCGCCTGGTCGCGCTTGAGCGAGAGTGCCGGCGGGTCGAAGAACGAGATGTACCCCTTGCCGCCCGGCGCGGTGCCCAGCGCCTTGGTCAGCGCATCCTCGACCTTCGCCGCCAGCTTGTCGCGCGAGAGCACCTGCGCCTCCAGCTTGAGCTTCTGCGACTGCGCCGGGATGGGCTGCACGCCGTGGTCCGCCGCCAGCACGATCTCGAGCCGGTCGCCGTAGCGCGCGCGGGCCCAGGTCAGGAACGCCCCGAGCTCATCGTGCAGCCGCAACAGGCCGTCGATGCGCTCGGGCGAGTGCGCGCCGAACATGTGCCCGATGCCGTCGATGGTGGCGATGCCCACCATCAGCAGGTCCGGCTTGTTCCCGTTGCCGAGGTCGTACGCCTCGATCGCCGCCTTGGCCGCCGAGAGCGCGAGCGTGGTGGCCACCGGCGTCTGCCGCAGCGCATAGAACAGGCGCGTCGTGTGGTCCTGCTGCCCGATCGCGTGCGGGAAGCGCTCGCCCATCTTCGACTTCGGCACCACGCCGGGCGCCTCCGGGTCCGAGTACCTGGCCAGCGTCTCCATCGGCCGCGAGGGCGTCCACACGTAGTCGAGGAAGTTCGCCGCCGAGGTGGTCTTGCGCAGCTCCTCGACCCACTTCGGCGCGTCCTTCGTGTAGCAGGTCGTCGAGGTGAACTGACCGGTCGAATCGTCCCAGAAGAGCGCGAGATCCGCGGAGCGGCCGCCGAGCAGGAGCGCCACGCGGTCCTTGTTGCCGATGGTCACCACGCGGCTCTGGCCCACGCTCGCGAGCTTGAGCGCGTCGCCGACCGTGGGCACGCGCAGCGCCGCCGCCGAGCGGCCGTCCTTCGGGTTGTCCCAGAGCGGGCACGCCGCGTCGTCGATCGACTGCCGGGGCTTGCCGTCCTCGAGCCACTTGTTGGCCACCACGCCGTGGATGTCCGCCCAGGCGCCCGTCGAGAGCGTCGCGTGGTCGGCCGCCGTCTCGGTGACCGTGGTGAGGTAGCGCATCTGCTGCGGCCGCCCCAGGCCCGCGAAGCCCTTGGGCCCGAACTCGTCGCGCAGGAGCAGGAGGTCCTCGTAGCGGAGCTGATCGATGGACACGAAGAGGACGAGCCGCCCGCCCTTGCCCGGCGCGTGTACGGCCTTCGCCGCGGTCTTCCCCGGGGCGACCGCCGCCGGAGCCTTCCCTGCCGGAGCCGGTCCAGCCTTGGCCGCAGGCGCCGCACCCGGCGCCGCCCACGCACCCGTCGACAACGAAGCCACGAGGATCGCCGCGCACGCGCGCGACGCAAGACCCGAGAGAGCTGTTGAGTTCACACGCGGCTCGTTTCTGTGACGGGAACGGACGTCGGTCCCACGGTACACCACCCCCGCGCACCCCGCCCCTTTTCGAACCGACGCGCAACGCGCAACGCCGACGCGCAACGCCAACGCTCAACGCCAACGCTCAACGCTCAACGCCCCCGCCCCCGCCCTCAACGCCCCACCCCGCCACCGCGCATTTTGCCCTTCCCCACCCGCCCGCGCCGTGGGAATCAATCCGCTCCCACCCGAACACGCAGCACCCGAAGGAGCCCGCCATGTTCGCCCCGAATCTGCTCAAGGACCGCGTGATCGTCGTGACCGGAGGCGGCACCGGCCTGGGCGCCGAGATGGCCCGCTGCTTCGCCGCGCTGGGCGCCACGCCCGCCATCCTCGGGCGCCGCAAGGAGAAGCTCGACGGCGTGGTCTCGGAGATCGAGAAGGCCGGCGGCAAGGCCATCGCCCTGCAGTGCGACGTGCGCGACGCAGGCATGGTCGCCGCCACCGCCGACGAAGTCGTCAAGCAGCTCGGCAAGGTCGACGGACTCATCAACAACGCCGCCGGCAACTTCCTCGCCGCCGCCGAAGAGCTCTCGGCCAACGGCTTCAAGACCGTCATCGACATCGTGCTCAACGGCACGTTCAACTGCACCAGCGCCTTCGGCAAGAAGATGATCGCCGGCGGCAAGGGCGGCGCGATGGTCAACATCGTCACCACGTATGCATGGACCGGCTCGGCCTTCGTGCTGCCCTCCGCGTGCGCCAAGGCCGGCGTCCTCGCCATGACCCGCTCGCTCGCCGTCGAGTGGGCCCACTACGGCATCCGCGTGAACGACATCGCGCCTGGACCGGTGAACACCGACGGCGCCTTCTCGCGCCTCATGCCCGACCCGTCGATGGAGGAGATGGCCAGGAACCGCGTGCCGCTCAAGCGCTTCGGCACCCCGCGCGAGATCGCCGACGCCGCCACGTACCTGATGTGCGACGGCGCGGGCTACGTGACCGGCGACTGCCTGACCGTGGACGGCGGCGAGTGGCTCAAGAACGGCGGCGAGTTCAGCTACGCGACGGACTACGATCGCGACAACGTGAAGCAGATGTTCGCGATGATGCGCGGCAAGGAGAAGTAGGCCGCCGGCCTCCGCGTGAAGGCGGAGGTTGCCCACCCACACAACGTTCACGCCCGATCACTCACCGCAGAAGCACCGAGACGCGGAAGCGATGGGGCTGATGCAGAAGCCCTTCTGCGCTTCTGCGTCTCTGCGGTGAATCGTCGCCCTGGCAACGCCGCTCGGGATCGGCCATCCGCCGATCCTGTTCTGCAGCCCCCCTTCCCGGCCGCCGTCCTAGAACACGTACCTGATGCGCGGCATCGCCGCGAGCGACACCAGGCCGAACGACCCCGAGTCGGGCCGCGACGCCATGGTGTACCGCGCCATGATGTCGATGCCGACGGCGAAGTGGTCGAGCCGCGTGTCGTAGTCGAGCGACGCGCCCAGGCCGCCGTGGAAGCCGAGCAGGCTGTCCGGCACCGACTTGTCCGTCGCGTTCGCCACCGGGCCGGGAGCGAGCTGCGTGGCGCCCACGACCAGCTTGCCGAGCAGACGCAGGCGATTGGCCAGCTCCACTCCGTACTGCAGGCCGCCCTCGAGATAGAACGCGCCGAACGAGTCCGCCGCCGAGCACGCGCCGGTGCTCGCCGTGTAGTTGTCGAAGCAGTTCGCCGAGCTGGCGCCGATGCCGAGCGAGAGGAACACCGCGCCGACCTCGTTGAAGTCGCGGCCCACCGTCATGGAGAGGAAGGGCTGCCCGTTGGAGACGCCCGCCTGCCCGCCCAGCGTGGTGAAGAAGCCGAGCGCGAGGTCCGCGTAGGTGCCGCGGCGCGGACGCGGATCGACGCCGTTGGCCGGGATCGCCGTCTCCTCCACGGGCGCCTGCGCCGCCAGGTTCGCCGAGGCCTTGCTGTCCTTGCTGCTGCGGTCCACGAGGTCCGCGCTCCCCGCGGCCGTCTTGTCGGCGGCGATGCCCGACGCCGGCTTCGCGTCCTTGCTGCCCGCCGCGCCCGCGCTCTGCGCACGCGCCATCGGCGCGCCCAACGCCGCCAGGACCACTGCTGCCACCGCTCCGAACCGGACCGAACCCAAACGAGCCTCCGCTGACCACCACTCGAGATGAACTTGCCGTGCTCGCTGCCCGCGCGACCCGTGAAGGCCGCGCGGCCCTGCTCGACAACAGCCTGGCGCTACCGACCCGCGCCGCTACTGACCGCTGGCCTTGAACACGTACGGATACGTGACCTGCACCGTGCCACCGCCCTGCGGCTGCGGGAACACCCAGCGCTTGACGTGGTTGAGCATGCAGCTCTCGACCGGCTCGCTCGACATCGTCGTCTGCTGCACCTGCGCGTCACCCACGCGGCCCGAGCCCTCGATCATGAAGAGCACCGTGACCTTGCCGTACAGGCCCGGGTCCTTCGAGAGCTCCTTCTCGTAGCAGTACTTGATCTCGTTGTAGTGGCGCTGGATCACGCGGTTGATGACCTCGCGCGAGAGGCCGCCGACGACCGTGGTCTTGCCCGGGATGAACTGCGTGTCGTCCTTGCCGCGGCCGCCGAGATCGACCTCGCCGTAGCCGCCCTTGCCGTGGCCGTCGCCGCCGGTGCCCAGGCCGCCGATGCCGAGCGCCGTGCCGCCGCCGCCACCGCCGGTGCCGCGCGAGCCGAGGCCACCCACGCCGTACGCATCGCCCTGCCCCGCGCCGCCCTTGACGCCGCCGAGCGCGTTGTTGATGCCAGTGCCGAGGCCACCCGGCCCGAGGACGTTGGAGGCCGCGCCCTGCTGGCTCGCGCCCATCTTGGACAGCGCCGCGAGCAGGCCCGACTTCATGACCATCTTGCGGTCCTTCTCG
>JAFEBC010000598.1 GCA_018266095.1 Deltaproteobacteria bacterium | reverse complement strand
GCAGGCCCTTGAAGTGGAACTTGCCCGCGGTGTCGGTCTCGGCGACGAAGCCCTCGTCCTCGTAGATGCGCACGCCCGGCACGCCCTCTTCGCCGGCGCCCTGCCGCGCGCGCCGCATTCCCTGGGCCGCGTCCTTCTCGCAGTAGACCTTGCCCATCAACGACGCGAGGTCGAAGAGCGGGTCCTGCGCCACGCGCACGATGGCCGTGTCGGAGTTGGACACCTCGACGTTGCCCACGCGCGCGACGGCGTGGTTCGCGTGATCGCCCGGCTTCGCCTCGGCGCCCACGATCGCCTGGTAGTGCAGCTCGAGCTGCTCTCCCGCGCGCAGGTCGTACGGCCCGAAGTCGAGGAACTTGCCCGCGGTGGCGCCGCTCTTGCCCAACTCGGTCTTGGCCGGATCGGCCAGGTTCACGGCGCAGCCAGCGCCCTTGCCGTCGTCGACGATGCGCGCGCAGTGCCGCTCGACGCCGGTGGTGGTGGTCACGAGGCGCACCACGCGGGCCGTGTTGCGCGCATAGCGGAAGTCATCGGGCAACACGTCGGCGATGCGGACGCCGCCGCTGCCGTTCGCGTCCACGAGCACGTCCTGCGAGCTCGGGTTCTGCAGCGAGATGGTGTACCCGACCACCTCACCCGCGGTGGCGCTGGTGCGCGTCGCCGTCTTGACCAGGCTCAACGAAGACGGATCGAGCGCCGCGTGGTTGTTGAACACCTGGTCGCCGCTGCGCAGCGTGAACCGCTGGTACCAACGCGGCACCTTCACCTGCGTCGGGTCGCCCTCGCTCACCACCGCGCCCGGCCCCGCGAAGCCCGCGGTCGGCGCCGGATGTCTGCCCGGATACGAGAGGAGCGGCGTACCGCTGTCGATCTCCAGGCGGTAGTTGAAGGCCGCGTCAGTGCGCGCGGGAGCCGTCGAGGTGGCAGCCCCGAGATCGAAGCGATACAGGCCGAGGGGTCCCGTGGTCTGGCCCTGCTGGCCCCCGCGCAGGCACGCGTCCGGCACGAGGCGCGGCAGCGTGCGGCCCGAGAGGAGCGGCTGCGCGGCGAGCGCGATGTTGGACTGATCGGGATCGCAGGCGGGCGGCGTCTTGCCGACCTCGCTGTCGTCATAGAGCAGGAACACGCGCGCGTTGGCGAGCGGCGCCTTGTCGTCCCCGCGCACGACGGCGCCCATCGGCTGCACCAGCACGTCGTCCTGCATCAAGAGCGTCGAGTCCGGCGAGAAGACGGCGTCGGCCTCGGCCAGGTGCGCGCCGTGCTCCGACATCACCTCGACGCGATAGGCGGCCTTCGGGAGATCGGGCAGCGAGTACTGGCCCAGCGCGCCCGTGATCGACGAGCGCAGCGGCGGCCCATCCAGCGCGTCGATGCGCCGCACGAACACCTGCAGGCCGCGCAGGGGCTGATCGACGGGCGTGATCGACGAGGTCAGGTCGAGATCGCGCCACACCTTGCCCGTGAGGCCGACCATGCCCTGCGCTTGCCCGACCACCACCGTGGCCGGCGGGATGGCGAGGCGTCCCTGATCAGGCGCCGTGCGCGCGCCGGCCTCGTTGCGGATCGACGAGCCCACCGCCACGGTGCGTCCGACCCGCGCGCGGAAGCGGATCTGCGCCCGGCCTCCGTTGGCCTTCACCGTGAGGCCTGCGCCGCGCACCGTGCCCTGCCCGCCCAGCGCCGGCGCGGGGACGAAGGTGAGCGTGCCGTCGCCCGCGAGGCTGTTGTCCACATACTCGAGGCCCAGCGGCAGCACGTCATCGAGCGCGCCGTTGGTGACGTCGGTCGAGCCCGCGTTGACGAGCGTGATCGTGTACAGCAGCACGTCGCCCGGCAGCACATCGCCGCCGTTCTCGTCGAGCACCGTCTTCACGCTCGGCGACAGGTCCGGCCCCGCGCCCAGGCCGACGTTGGTCACCGTGGGCTGCTCGCCCTGCAGCGACGGATCGCCGTCGGTCAGCACCGTGATCCCGCCCGGCCCCGTGACCGTCGCCTGGTTGGAGAAGCGCGGCCCCGCGGCCACCTTCGCGCGCACGGTGATGGTGCGATGCGCGCCGATCGCGAGCTGATCGAGCGCCACGCGCACGGTGAAGATGCCGCTCCCGTTGTCGATCGATTCGCCCGCGTCGCCGTCGCGCGCGTCGCTCAGCGTCGAGCCGTCCAGCGTCAGCGACCCGGGCACATAGGTGATCTGCGGCGGCAGCGCGTCCGTGAACACCAGGGACTTCGCCGCCACCGAGCCGCGGTTCTCCAGCTCGATCGTGTACTGGATGGTGTCGCCCACATCGACCACGCCGGCGTTGCCCGCGTCGCCCACCAGGGACCAGGTCTTGTACGCGCGCACCAGCGCCGAGGCGCCCACGACCACCTCGGTCGGATCGCCCGCCGTCGGCGTCGTGGGATCATCGGTGGACGCCTGCGCGATCTTGTCCGCGCGCAAGAGGCCCTGGTTCGAGATGACCGTGCCCGTGACCGCGTCGTCGTCCACCTGCACGCGGAAGGTGACCGTGGCCACCGTGTCGTCCGGCACCGCGCCCGACGAGGAGAGGATGGTGCCGATGGGCGTCCCCGCGCGCGCCGAGGTGACCACCATGCCCGTCACGAGCTGCGTCTGCTGCGCGAGGTCGGGCACCGTGTTGCCGTTGAGCTTCGTGGTCCCCAGCACGTAGTGCGTCCGCGGCGGGATCGTGTCCACGAGCAGGGTGTTGCGCGCAGACTCGCCGCCGTCATTGAGCACGTGCAGCTCGTACTCGAGCACGTCGCCCGGCCGCACCACTCCTCCCGTGCCGGTCACGTTGGTCACGGTCTTGATCGAGTGCGCGAGCCGCGGCCCCGCGACCACGGTGAGCCGGGTCGGATCGCCGATGAGCTCCGTCGCCGGATCGTCGGTGAGCTGCGGCGGGCTCGTGCCCAGCTCGTCCCAGGTCATCGCGGCCTGGTTCGAGATGATCTGCCCGTCGGTGGCGGTCGTGACGATCTTGGCGTCGAAGGTGATGGTGACCGTCGAGCCCGGATCGAGCTGCTGGAGCTGCGGGATGGTGTTCGCGTCCCAGGTGATGGTGCTGCCCGCGAGGCTGCCCACCGAGCCGAGCGCCACGTTGGTCAGGCCCGCGTCGACCACGTCCTTGAGCACCACGCGCGTCGCCGTCGCGTCGCCCGTGTTCACGACCCGGATCGCGTACTCGATGGTGTCGCCCGGGTGATACAGGCCGTCGAGGCGGCTCAGGTTCTTCACGCCCTTGGTGGTCGCCGTCAGGTTCGCGATCGCGCGCACGGTGAACGTCGTCGCGTC
>JAFEBC010000597.1 GCA_018266095.1 Deltaproteobacteria bacterium | reverse complement strand
GTCTGCCCGGGCGGCGAGCGGGCGGAGCCAGGCGAGGAGCAACGCGGGCGTGCGGAGGATCATCCCGCGAGCGTAGCAAATTCTGGAGAGGAAGAGCTTCACAAGCGCAGCACTGGATGCCGCTGCGCGCCATCGGAAAGTTCGCGCGCGCGGATCGACCTCACGTTACGATCCGCGTCCCCATGACCTCACTCGCTCGTGTCGCGCTGGCCGCCGTCTCGCTCTATTGCATCGCCCTGGCGGCCCGCGCCGCGCCGCCGCCGCACGACGCGCGCGATCTGGACCCGGCGAGGCTCGCGGGGACGCGCTTCTACGAGCAGAAGGTGGCCACCCAGATCCGCGAGGGCACGCTCAAGGTCTGGGAGTGGTCGGACGGCGCGCCGACGGCGTTCAACTTTCCCAAGCCCGGCAAGATCGAGCTCGAGTGGGGGCAGGACGCCGAGACGTGCTCGTTCATGTCGATGAAGGGCGCCGCGCGCGGCGTGTTCGCGCTGGAGCTGACGTGCCCGACGGGGCCTCGGAACGCCACCTTGACGTGGACCGGCGCGGGGAAGCTCAAGGTCGAGGGCCTCTTCGCGGACAAGAAGTCCGACGGCGACTTCGAGCGGCAGGACAAGGCCTTCGCGAAGATCGTCGGCGAGGTCGAGGCGGCGCGCTCGGCGCGCGATCTGCCCAAGTTCGCGGGCAAGTGGAAGGCGGAGGGCGGGGCGCTCTCGGTGGACGCGAAGAAGGGCGCGGCGCAGCTCGACGGCTCGCGCTGGCTGGCGCGCGCGGTCGAGTGCCGGCCGGAGGATTCGAAGGAGCACGTCGTCTGCCTCGACCTCGCGGGCGGCGACGAGAAGCAGGTGATGTTCGTGCCGGACGCCGGCTTCAAGACGCTCACCGAGGGCTCGCTGGAGACCGAGGACGTGACCGAGGGGCGCCAGGTCAACAAGAAGGCGGGCGCGCGCGTGTTCACCCGCGTCGACAAGAAGTAGCCCCTTCGACACGGCGCGCCTTGCGTCGCGAGTGTGCAAATTGCGACAATGAGGCGTGCCTGTCGCAGACGAAGATCCGTGGGCCGATCCGGACGACACGACGGATCTGAGCAACCCGCGGCTGGGCCTGTTGCCGTCGCCGTGGGCCCTCAACAAGCTGGGGCGGATGCTGCTCGCGGCGCTCGCGGTCATGGTGATCGCGTTCGCGCTCCTGGCGTTCAAGATCCACCGGCTGCGCCAGGATCTGCTCGAGGCCGAAGCGGCGGCCGATCAGGCGGCGGCGGCCGCCGCGCGCGACGACTCCGCTGCTGCAGAGGAGCCCGCGTCCGTGGCTGCGGACAGCTCTGCGACGCCCGCTGGCACCGCGGGCTCGGGAGCCGCCGCGGCCGGCGTCGCGGCGAAGCCGGGCCAGGCGCCCGCGCGGGATCGCCTCGTCTTGCTGCTCACGGTGGGCATGCGTCCCTATGCCGAGAAGCAGCTCAAGCACCTGCGCGCGAAGTGTCCGGCGCGCCTCGCCGTGTACGAGCAGATCCACGGCCGCTGCCGGTACGCGCGCTGCTACTCGATCGCCGCGCCCGAGAGCGACCAGGGCCTCTCGCGCGGCTGCGGTCAGGTGAAGGGGCAGTCGCTGCGCGATCGCGCGGACTTCCGCGGCCTCTGACATTCCTGAGTGTTCACTCAGCTAAAGCGGGCGCACCTCGACGGGGACGCCGTTGAGGATGGCCGTGCCCAGGAGCGGCTCGACGTGTTGGTCGTCGGTGAGCGCGTTGATGTTGGGGCCGGGGAGCTGCGCCGCGTTCGGCTGCGCGAAGGGGCCCGCGTGCAGCTCGGCGTGGCCGTAGCCGTGCGGGAGCGAGACCACACCCGGGCGCACGTCGCTGGAGAGCTCGACCGGCGCCTCGACGGTGCCTGCGCGCGAGCTGATGCGCGCGAGCTTGCCCTCGCTGAGCTGCAGGCGCTGCGCGTCGTCGGGGTGCACGAGCAGCGTCGCGCGGTCCTTGCCCTTGGTGAGCGAGTGGCAGTTGTGCATCCAGGAGTTGTTGGTGCGCAGGTGCCGGCGGCCGATGAGCAAGAGCTCGCCCTGGCGCGCGCGATCGATCCAGTCGTCGAGGCGCCTGGCGTCGTCGAGGAAGCACTGCGGCGCGAGCTGCAGCTTGCCGCGCACGCGCTTCTCCCGCTGCGGAACGAGCGGGCCGAGATCGATCCCGTGCGGCTGCGCGCGCACCTGGTCCAGGGTCAGTCCGCTCGAACCCATGGGCAACAACTGCGCGAGGAGCGCGTCGGGCGGCAGCACGGAGCCGTCCTCGGCGCGCGGGAGCTGATCTGCGCCCCCGATGCGCTCGGTGAGCCCGGCCAGGATCTGCCAGTCGTGGCGCGTGTTCTCCTCGGGCGCCACCACCTGCTCCGAGAAGGCCACGGTGTTGCGCACGGCCAGCGTGTGGAACACGAGGTCGAAGTGCGTGTGCTCGAGCGCGTGCGTGGGCGGCAGGATGAGGTGCGCGTGGCGCGTGGTCTCGCTCAGATAGAAGTCGACGGCGACGTACGTGTCGAGCGTGTCCAGCGCGCGCGCGAGCCGCGGGCCGTTGGGCACCGAGAGCACCGGATTTCCCGCCACGGTGACGAAGCCGCGCAGCCGGCCCTCGCCCTCGTTCTCCATGTCCTCGGCCATGGTGGCGCCCGGGAGGTTCCCGCCGAACTCGGGCAGTCCGCGCGTGCGCGAGCGCCAGCGGCCCCAGGGCAGGCGGCCCTCGCCGAGCGCACCCGAGAGGTCGACCGCGGGCGACGGGAACATCATGCCGCCCTCGCGATCGAAGTTGCCCGTGACCACGTTGAGCGCCTCGGTGAGCCACGCGCCGAGCGGGCCGAACTCGTTCACGCAGGTGCCGACGCGGCTGTAGGCGACGGCGCGCCTGGCCGCTGCAAAATCGCGCGCGAGCCCGCGGATGACGTCGGCGTCGAGCCCCACCGCGGCCGACACGCGCTCGGGAGGGAACCGCGCCGCGAGCGACTTGAGGGCGTCGAGGCCCTCGGTGTCATTCCTGAGTGAATACTCATTCATGTTCTGCCCGGCGAAGATCACGTGCAGCATCGAGAGCAGGAAGGCCGGATCGCCGCCGGGGCGGATGGCGTGGTGTTCGCTCGCCCAGGCCGCCGACTCGGTGCGCCGCGGATCGATGAGCACGAAGCGCCCGCCGCGCTTGACGATGCCCGTGAGCCGCCCGCGCACATCTCCGAGCGACATGAGCGAGCCGTTCGACGCGGCTGGATTGGCGCCCAGCGCGAGGAAGAAGTCGGTGCGATCCACGTCCGGCACGGTGATCGACGTGCGGTTGTTGAACATCATCAGGCAGGCGAAGAGCTTCGGGTTCGCGTCCTGCGAGTTTGCGTCGTAGCGGCTCTTGGTGCGCAGCGCGCGCAGGAACGGCGTGAGGAAGAACGACGCGCCGTGGTTGTGCACGTTGGGGTTGCCCATGTACACGCCCACGCTGTCCTTGCCGTGCTGCTCCTGCACGCGGCGCAGGCGTGCGGCGGCCTCGTCGAGCGCCTCGTCCCAGCCCAGCTCCGTCCAGGTCGAGCCCGTGCGCCGCATCGGCCGCTTGAGGCGCGCCGGGTCCTCCAGCACCTCGCGCATCGCCGGGCCCTTGGGGCAGAGGTGGCCGCGCGAGAGCACGTTGTCCTTGTCGCCGCGGATGTCGGTGATGCGCCCGTTCTCGGTGGTGACGAGGAGGCCGCACATCGCTTCACAGACGTTGCACGTGCGCGTCAGCGTGGGCATGGCGCGGACTTGAGCACAGAGGGCGGGCGCGAGCCAACCTGCGGCGGGACGGAGCGAGCCGCAGCGAGAGCTCAGACCGGGCGCAGCAGCACGACGTCCTGGTGCGCGTTCATGCCCTTCGGGACGTACGCGACCACCCGGAACCACTGCGCGAACGTCTTGCGCACGTAGTCCTCGCTGTGCAGGGTGTCCTGGTACCAGCTCGGGAAGGTGCCGCGCCAGTTGAGGTTGCCCGCGTTCGTGAGCCCCTCGCCGCCGCCGAGCAACGTCACGAGCAGCACGCCTTCGGGCGTGAGCACGCGGCGCAGTTCGGCGAGCCACTGGAGCTGCATCTCCTCGTTCAAGTGCGTGAACACCGAGATGGCGTAGATGGCGTCGAACGAGGCGGCGTCGAAGGGCAGCGGCGGCAAGTGCGGATTCACCAGCGTGCGCGCGTAGCTGAGGTGGCGCTGGCACCACGCGATGGCCTGCGGGTCGATGTCGGTGCCCGAGAGCT